>CAXBEC010000015.1:0-15006 GCA_963974145.1 uncultured Alphaproteobacteria bacterium
GCGATCATTACGCGGCGCGGCTGAAATACGAAATCGGCAAGCCGGGCCTGACATACAATGACCGGGCGCGCGGCCTTGGCCTCGTCTGGCAGGCGCTGCAATTCGCCGTCGCGCGCAAGGGCCTGCTGAACATGCCGGCGTCGCCGGTCCGGGCCTATGTGAAGACACGCGAGGGGCTGGAAGCACCTGACGGCAACATCGCCATCCTGCCCTTTTTCGCCACGCCGGACCGAAGGATCGACAAGCGCTCGGGCATCACGATGAGTGCGAACCCGCTGCGCGCCGACAGCACCGGCAGCATCCATATCCGGTCGGCGAAGGCGACGGAGCCGCCGTCGATCCGCTTCAACTTCCTGTCGGCGCAGACCGACCGGGACGTGACCCTGGGCGTGATCCGTATTGCCCGGCGGATCATGGAGGCGCCGGCGATGGACGGCGTCGTCAGCGGCGAGTTCGCGCCGGGCAAGGCCGTGCAGAGCGACGACGAGTTGCTCGCCTGGGCGCTGCAGACCGGCGAGACGACCTACCACCCGATCGGCACCTGCAAGATGGGCAGCGACCCGCGCGCGGTGGTCGACGAGCGGCTGCGGGTGCACGGGCTCTCCGGGCTGCGGGTCGCGGATGCCTCCATCATGCCGACCGCGACCTCGGGCAACACCAACGCGCCGTCGATCATGATCGGCGAGAAGGCCGCGCGGATGGTGCTGGAGGACGCCGCGTGATGACCCCGTCTCAACCCCTCCCCCCGTTGAGGGTGGGGTTTTCGATGTTTCTGAGTAACTAATTTACATTATTGTATTTTTTTGTTGTGACCTGGGGGAAAGGAAGACGGGCGGGACAGACGCGCGCCAGGCGCGCCGTTCTCGCGCGAAAGGGAAGCCGCTTATGGATTCCTAACGATAATCCGCGCGCGTTTATAGTGAACGCAAGGACGTCAATTCATCCTACCTGCGTCAAGGGGATGATGCCCTAACGCTATGACAGATATCGGCGGACTGTAACTCCGTGTTTTTTTAATGAATTGGCAAGCCCCCTATCGCCCGACAGAGGCGGCGATGGATCCAGGGGGGATGCTTATCGCGCCCCCCAGGTATCCGATAACCTGTAACCCTCCGGCCAGGGGTCGGCGGGATCGAGCATGTGCTGGTGTATGCCGGTGATCCAGCCGCGGCCGGAAATTTCAGGCAGAATCGCGGGGCAGCCTCCGACATTTGTTTCGCCGAGAATTCTGCCACCGAATGTGGAATCAATCAGTGATACCGTGGTGAGCCGGTCCCCGGTTTGCATCTGCCCGCGCGCATGCAGCACGGCCATACGTGCCGAAAGCGCGGTCCCTGTCGGCGAGCGGTCGACCTTGCCCGGCCGGATCGCGACAGCAGCACGCGCGCGAAGCCCCTCCGGGCCATTCTCAACCGGCCCGGCGAAGAGGCAAAACGAAATATGCCGCCAGTCCGGATTTTCAGGATGGTGAAAGCCCAGCATGTCAGTCGCCGCCTGCGTGATACGCACGCCCAGCGTCGCAATGTCATGCGCTTCGTCGGCGGTCAGTGAGAGCCCGAACGCCGCCGCATCGACAATGACGAAACTGTCGCCGCCGAAAGCCGTATCCACCACCAGGGTCTTCAGCCCTGCAACTTCAAGCGGCGCATCAAGGCGCGCGGCAAAACTCGGCAGGTTCTGAACGAATATCCGTTCCGCCTTGCCATTCGCGCATTCGGCGCGGACCTTCACCAGCCCGCCTGGCGCTTCAAGTGTCAATTCCGTTACGGGTTCCTGCATCGGCAGGATCCCGGAATCGAGCAGTACGGTGGCAACGCAGATTGAATTGGAACCCGACATCGGCGGCGTGTCCTCCGGCTCCATGATGATGAAACCGGCATCAGCGGTCAGATCTTTGGGCGGCACCAGCAGATTGACATGGCGGAAGACGCCGCCGCGAGGCTCGTTGAGCATGAAGTTCCGCAGCCGCCCGTTCCGGGCGATCCACCGGCTCTGTTCCCAGATCGTATCCCCCGGCGGCGGCGCAACGCCGCCGACGATCACATCGCCCACTTCGCCTTCCGCATGCGCGGAGATCACATGTATCGTCTTGCTGCTGCGCATGCGGATGCTCTTCTCTATCCAGGCGAAGCCGGACGCCACGCGCCCGGCGGAATCTGCCGCGGACTATAGCACGCTGCCTGGCGAATTTCCGCACAGCCGCCAAACGGGCGGTTGCCAACCCCTCCGCGACTCGACTACACCGGTTCCAGAATCGTCATCTCGGGCAACGGATCGTCCTCTCCCAGATTTTCCCCATCCGGCCTGTAGCCGGTGATGGCCGCAGCCGTATCAGCCGGAATTTCATAGACATAGTCGACATCCGCATCCTCACCGCCATTCGCCGTCTGCTCATCGAAGCGTTGCTGCTTGATTACCGCAAATTCCGGCGGCAAGGCTCCTTCGGCGTAAAGGTCGAAGAGGCCCTCGTCTCCTATATGAATAAGTTCCCACTGTTTATTTCCGTCCTCGAAGGCTTGCGTCTGACTTGTCATGACTCCTTCGAAGACCTCCACCCCAATAAGGCGGCACCCCGCGGACAGCTTGGCAAGACTGAAATCCATGTCGAGTTCCCCCTCATAGGCAAGCACCACATACCAACCCGCGGCGGTCATGCCACCTACAAACGGCTCCATACCCGTATCGTCCGGCGCCCCCGTGTCCCGCAACGAAAGACGCGACAGCACCTCCGCCTTGTCGATATCGGCAAAGGCAATCCACGCTCCCCTGTAACCCATTATCAGCCTCCCTTGTCCATTACCTTGAAGAAAAATTATCGCGCGGCGGTGCCTGATGGATCGCGCCGGAGCTCGTCGCCCAGGCCTTCGCCGTTCCGGAAACCGGTCGCAGCAATCTGTGCGATCAGGCCGACATAATCCCGCGGCCGGATCGCGCGCTGTCCGGTACGCTTCAACGCATCAAGCATCGAATCCGCGTCAACGCGGTTGAGAATGCCTTCTTTCACCATGCTGTCGAAACGCTTGTTCATATCGTCGAGGACAAACTCAATTGGCAAATCCTTTGGCAGGACCCGCACATCCCGGATGTTCTCCACACCTTGTGCGGCCGCCTCTTCAGGATGCCGCCGCAACCAATCGTCTGCGTATTTCTGCTTATCCGACTTTATCCCTGCGCCCGTCTTGATTTCGTAATGCGTGCCGGCACGTGGTTTTGGCCGCGCCTTCCCGGTGTATTTCGCGTAGCCGAACCGGAGGTCATCCAACAGGACATCCGGCAGCCTGCGGCGGACCAGGTCAAAATACCGTATCCCCGATTTGTGCTCAGCGCCTTTGGCGACTTTGACATGCCCCGGTTTATGCGCGAAATTGTCCAGCCGCCGCGCGATGCTCAGAAGGTATTTTTCGCTGCCATTGCCGTAAACACTATTGGCGGTCAGCCTTATGCGCTTTCGCATTTCGGGAGACAAACTGCCGAACCCGTCACCAAACAGACTTTTCATGTCGAGTTTGTGATTGAGGTTTTCGAACTGGCGACCCGCACGGTAGAATTTTATCTCCGCCGCCACGCCGGCGGCATAAGGGATGGTTTTTGTGGCGCCGCGACCAAGTCCTTTCAACACCTGACCGCCGGGCAGGACGCCGACGAGATCAAGGCCCATCATGCCCGCAAGCTGGGCCATTTCCGCCAAGTCTTTGTCATCCCAGGCGTCGCCAAAGCGGCCGGCATCGTTCATCAGATGCTGAAAACTGCGGATATTGCCCAGAACCGGGATAAGGTCCATGGCAATTTCCCGCACCGCGCGCCCCTTGTAGAGTTCCGGGAAGAGGCCGACTTGCAGCCCCAGGACGGCGGTTTTGCGCGGGTCGCCAAATTCCACAGACTGCACGGCATCCCGGAACGCATGCCATGTGGCGTTTACCCTGTCTCTCGCGCGGCCATACCGGACGTTCGCGCCGCCACGGGCGACCCCGACACGGGAGCCATCAGCGCCATACAATGCCGGGTCGACCTTCTTCAACAACCGGTCGGCGATCCTGAGTATTTCCTCCGGAGCAATATCGCGCCGGTCGATCAGCATCAAAAGCTGAACGCGATCGGAATAATCATCCCAGTGTGCGACGAGTTCCTCGGCAAGGGATTCAGGCAGATTGGCAATCTGGCGCCCGGTTCGGGGGTGCAGCAGCGTGACCCGCCCGTCACGCGATTCCAAACCAAATCCGGTCCGCGCGGTGAAAGTATCCCGCACCGATTGCGTCAACGCCGCTACCGGGAAAATAGACGTCGGAGCCGGGCGCATCGTAATGGTACGCTCGGGAAGCGTATCCTCATCAACTTCCGGCGCGGCGGGTTCCCAGGACTGGAACGGCCGCCTTGGTTCCGCGTCATCGTCGAGCGTGCTCTTGAACGCCTGCATCGTTTCGCCGTACGGATTGGCGGCGCCATCCACCGTCAGTCCCTGATCAACCTGGAATTCCTTCAGCGCCCTGTCGAGCGGCAGCGTGAAATATCCGGTCGGTCCGTCCTGAGCATCAAGATTCAGACGGTTCGCCTTGCCCAGCAAGGCCTGCAACTTCGCCACGTCGTCCCGGTTGTTCTGCCCGTCCCGGGCAACCCGGCCCCTGATTTCGAAAGGTGAATCGGCGAAGAGTGCCGAAAGTGGCGCCCCGTCACGCCAATTCTGGCGAAAGGTTTCAAATGCTTCGTCCGGAAAAATGCGCCCGAAGGAATTCTTTGCTGCGCCCGGCCCGCCCCGCAAAAAGTCCGGCAGCACCGTTTCGCCGGACTTGGGAGAATATATATCGTCGAAGTACCCTTCCTTCGTATTACCTGAAGCCATAAAACACCCCTAAAATAGAATTAAAAATTCTACTTACCTCAAAAAGCGCATTTTGTAAAGAACAAATTGAGAACATTATTGATCGGGGCCGCTGCTCAGTTCAGCGTGTTCATCGCACGGATGACCTCGCCGTCAAGGAAACCGCGAATGTCCTCAAGGGTATCGCCATAAATCTGCCGGTAATTTTCCGCCGTGACGTAGCCGACATGCGGCGTGACGAGCACGTTGTCCATTTTGCGGAACGGATGATCCGCCAACATCGGCTCCCGGTCGAAAACATCCAGCGCCGCACCCGCGATGCGGTTTTCACGCAGCGCGGCAATCAGGGCGGATTCGTCGACGATGGGTCCCCGTGAGGTGTTGATCAGATAAGAAACCGGCTTCATCCGGGCGAGATCCGCCGCCTTGATCAGGCCGGTGGTGCGGTCGGACAGTTTCACATGGATGGTCAGGAAATCCGCGCGCGCCATCAGTTCGTCCTTGCCCACATACGTCACGCCGGCCGCGGCGCAACGCGCCGGCGTCAGGTTCTGGCTCCAGGCGATGACATCCATGCCCAGCGCCCGGCCCAGCCCCGCCACCTGCGTGCCGATATCGCCCAGCCCCAGAATGCCCAGCGTCCGGCCACGCACCGCGATGCCGAGGGAGACCTGCCAGTGTCCCTCGCGCACTGCCCGCGACTCGCCGTGGATGTTGCGGGCCAGAGACAGCATCAGCCCGATGGTGAGTTCCGGTGTCGCATTGGACAGATCCCCTGTACCGCAGACCTGCACCCCGTGCGCCGTCGCCGCGTCGATATCGATGGCGACATTCCACATGGCAGCGCTGACGATCAGTTTAAGATTCGGCAGCCGTTCGATCAGGGTGCGGGGAAATTTTGTTCTCTCGCGCACAAGCATCACGCAATCGAACGGCTGCAGCCGCACCACGAGATCATCCGGATCATCGATATGATCGTGAAATGCCGTCACTTCCACTTCCGGGGCCAGGCTGCCCCAGTCGGCCAGTGACATCGCGACATGCTGATAGTCGTCCAGTAATGCGGCCCGGAACATCGCCAACTCCCCGGAGAATTCCGATTCAAAACCGAAATCAAAGCCCGCGCCGGAAAATACCGGTGCGGGCTTCAATCACACTTGTGGAACGCGCTGCTTCACGCGGCCCGACCGTTCAGCCGTCTACTTGTCGAGCCACATGGTATCCATGCGGACGACGTCATAAATGCCGAAATAGTCGTTCGGACGGTGCCCCTTCACATAGTCGTACCAGCCATCATTGATCTTTTCCCAGGCTACCGGCAGCAGCGGCGGATCCTGCTCCATGATCATTTCGGCCCTGGTGATCAAAGCCTGACGTTTTACCGGATCGACTTCGGTATCGATCTGCGGCAGCAGCGCGGCGAATTCCGCATTCTCCCACTGGGAGTAATTCTGCGAACCACCCGGCTTGTACCAGCCGTTGAAATAATCGGACGGATCGATCAGCGTCGATACGACAGCGCCGATGGACAGGTCAAAATTGCCCGCCCGTGTATCGTCGAACCATACCGATTCAACGACCGTGCGCAGATTTACCTCGACATTCAGCGCCTGCTGGAACATCGCCTGCATTGCCTGCGACCAGAGCTTGAAGCTGGCAACGTCTCGAACGAGGAAGTCCAGCCCCTTTAACCCATTCGGATGGCCTGCCGCCGCGAGCAACGCCTTCGCCTCCTGGATCGACGCCGCGGTGTCGGCCTGGTAGCCGTGCCGCTTTGCCATTTCCTCCTTGGGCGTCGCCACGTCGGAGAACGGGTAGATGAAGCCGCCGACCATCATCGGCGCCACATCCTTGACCACGTCGATCAGCACAGGCCGGTCCATGACGAGATGCAGGGCGCGCCGCACCCGCGGATCGTCGAGCGGCTTGTGCTTGTTGTTGACCCAGGTGCCCTGGATGACGCTCTGATAGAAATCGACCGCTGACATGCCATCTGTTTCCAGCGCCTTCTGCTTGGTCACCGGATCGATCAGACGGCCGTAATCGATACGGCCCGACAGCAGTGCCGAACCCATTTCCGGCGAGAACGGCAGCAGGTGATAGAATTCCATGCCGTCGAGATAGGGCAGGCCTTCCATCCAGTAGTCCGGGTTTTTCTCCATGATCCAGACTTCCTTCTCGACCCGCTTCTTGCTGCGGAACGGCCCGGTGCCCGGATAGTCGACGACCTTGCGGAGGTTGTAATTATTATCTTCCAGCGTCTGCTTGCGCACGATGACGTTCCAGCCACTGGCAATGGCGTTCATGATATATGCCGGGGAACGCGGGGAATCGAGCTTGAACTGCACCGTGTATTTGTCCGGCGCCGTGATTTCGCTGACCGCGGTAAACAAGGTCGAACGGGGGATGCTGATACCCTGGGGCGGCTTGACGATACGGTCGAACGTCGCCTTCACATCGGCAGAGGTCAGTTCCGCGCCATCGCTGAAATGCACCCCTTTGCGAATAAAGAAGGTGTAGGTCATGCCGTCCTTGGAGATTTCCCAGCTATGCGCCAGGTCGGGAATGATGGTCTGGCCGCTGTCGTTCGGATTGTGGCGGATCAGGTTGTCATACATGCAACCCTGCGTACCGAGGTTGTTCACCGTGCCCGACTGGTGAATGTCGAAATGCGGCGGACGGTGGGTGATGCCGTAACGCAGGACACCGCCATATTTGGCGTCCGCTTCCGGCGCCGCCAGCTTGAACTTCGATCCGTCGTATTCGGTCGGTACGGCGGCGAGCGGTCGCCCCATGCCCAGGGACAAACCAAGGGCTCCAGCCGCTGCCGCGGCACTGCCCTTCATGAAGTCACGGCGATCCCACCAGCGAGGTGTGTATGGCTGATTACTCATTGTGTTCCTCCCAGTTCACAGTGGTCCTTTCAGGACCGTGGTCATTATGCTCTAATCACTTATTACCTTAGTTTGTTTCTATTATTACGGTTATTACGTTACACACTGCATACTCAGGAGTCACGTTTTGAGTCAGGCACAGCCAGACAGGGTAGCGAGAGAGAGGTCAGGGACCGGAACGGCGGAAGCGGTTCTGGAAGTCGATAATCTCCAGACGCATTTTTTTACCGATGACGGTGTCGTCAAGGCGGTCGACGGCGTGTCCTATGCCGTCCGGCGTGGAGAAACCCTGGGAGTCGTTGGCGAGTCCGGTTGCGGCAAGAGCGTTACGGCCTTATCGATCCTGCGCCTTGTGGCCAACCCGCCGGGACGTATCGTCGGCGGCGAAATCCGCTTCGAAGGCCGCAATCTGCTGAACCTGTCTGAACCGGAGATGGAGGGTATTCGCGGCAACGATATCTCCATGATATTTCAGGAACCGATGACCTCGCTTAATCCGCTCTATACGATCGGCAAGCAGATCGCGGAGGCCATTTCCCTGCATCAGGATATGTCAAAGCATGACGCCATGGCGCAGGCTGCCGAAATGCTGCACCGGGTCTATATCCCGGAACCGGAGCAACGCGTGAACGCCTATCCGCATCAGCTATCCGGCGGCATGCGCCAGCGTGCCATGATCGCGATGGCGCTGTCCTGCAACCCCAAGGTACTCATCGCGGATGAACCGACGACGGCACTGGACGTCACGATCCAGGCGCAGATCCTCGACCTGATGCGGGAAATTCAGGAAACCACCGGCGCCGGCGTCATCTTCATCACTCATGACATGGGCGTTATCGCGGAAAATGCCGATCGGGTCGTCGTCATGTATGCCGGCCGCAAGGTCGAGGAGGCGACTGCCGACGACCTGTTCGACTGTCCGGGCCATCCGTACACCAGGGGGCTGCTTGACTCACTGCCCAATCTGGAAGCCGCCGCCCATACCGGCCGGTCCCGGCTGAATGAGATCAAGGGGATGGTGCCGTCGCTGCACAATCTGCCGAAAGGCTGTACCTTTGCGCCCCGCTGCCGCCATGCGACCAGCGAATGCCAAACAAACTATCCACCATTGGACGAACACCGGCCGGGCCACTGGGTCGCGTGCTGGCATGCCGACAAGCTGCTGGGAGCCGGCGCATGAGTGAACAGGCAATGCGGGACGACGTTGCGGCGGGCGGCGACAGCCCGGTCGTCGAGGCACAGGATCTCAAGACTCATTTCGCCATCCGCAAGGGATTTTTCTCGCGCGTCGCCGGACAGGTTTACGCGGTCGACGGCGTGTCCTTTCACATCAAGAAAGGGGAGACTCTGGGCCTTGTCGGCGAATCGGGATGCGGCAAATCGACGGTGGGGCGGACGCTCCTGAAACTCATCGAACCGACCGGCGGTACGATCCGCGTACATGGCGAAGACATTACCGGGCTCGATGTGGACGCGATGATGCCATACCGGCGGCAGATGCAGATGATCTTCCAGGACCCCTATGCCTCGCTTAATCCGCGCATGACGGCGGGTGACATTGTCGGCGAACCCCTGACCATCCACAAGATCGCGGAAGGCCGGGAGCGCGAGGACCGGGTCGCGGCGCTGTTTGAAAAGGTCGGGTTGCGGCCGGAGCGTATGACCTACTACCCCCATGAATTTTCCGGCGGTCAGCGCCAGCGCATCGGCATTGCCCGCGCCCTGGCGCTGGGGCCGGAACTCATCGTCGGCGACGAACCGGTATCCGCACTGGACGTGTCGATTCAGGCGCAGGTCATCAACCTGCTGATGGACCTGCAGGATGAATTCGACCTCTCCTACCTCTTCATCGCCCATGACCTCGCCGTGGTGGAACATATCAGCCATCGGGTCGCAGTGATGTATCTCGGCCGGATTGTCGAGATGACGGACAAGACCAGCCTGTTTGAAATGCCGCTGCACCCCTATACGGAAGCCCTGCTTTCCGCCGTCCCGGTGCCGGACCGAAAATCCAAACGGCGCAACCGCATACTGCTGCAGGGCGATGTGCCCAGCCCCATCAACCCGCCGTCCGGTTGTCATTTCAACGCGCGCTGTCCCTACGCGATGGAACGCTGCCGACGCGAACCGCCAGCGTTGCGTGAAATCAAGCCGGGCCATCTTGCCGCCTGCCACCTGCATGATGGCGGCATCACCTTCCCCCTGGCGAAGCCTGCCCGGGAATAGCTTTTCGGGAAGAGAAGAACCTGTGCTCAGACGGAGCCGCGCAGCCGCGGGTCCAGCGCATCGCGGATACCGTCACCCAGCAGATTGAACGCCAGCACGGTGATCGTGATGGCGATACCAGGGAACAGCACCAGCCACCAGGGCGGAATCAAACCGGAGTTCAGCGCGTCGGCCAGCATGTTGCCCCAGGTCGGGGTCGGCGGCGGAATGCCAACGCCGAGGAAACCCAGCGAGGCCTCGATGATAATCGCGACGCCAAGATGCGTTGTCGCCAGGATCAGATAGGGCGCCACGCATTGCGGCAGAATGTGACGCATCATGATGCGCAACTTCGACGCACCGATGCTGCGCGCCGCTTCCACGTATGCCTGTTCTTTCAAGGACATGACCACCGCCCGTATCACACGGCCACCGAACGGTATCCGGGTCACCGCGATGGCGATGATGACCGTATCTGTTCCCGCGCCAAGCGCCATCGCAATGGCCATCGCCAGAATCAGGTCGGGAAACGATTGCAGGAATTCGATGATTCGCTGGCTGATAATATCGAACCGGCCGCCCAGATAACCCGATGCCAGGCCCCAGAACGCCCCGAACGTCGTCCCCAGCAACACCGCCGCGATGGCAACCGTCAGCGACGCCCGGCTGCCATGGATGACACGGCTGAGCGTATCCCGGCCAATCTGATCGGTACCAAAATAGGCAAGTTCGTTCGGCGGCTTGGACATTAGCCGGAAATTCGCTTTCAGTGGATCATGCGGCGCGACCAGCGGCGCCGCAATCGCCATGAACAGGATCGCGACGGCAATAACGCCCCAGAAGAATGACAGGGGCGACCGACGGGTGAATGTCGCCAGTGTATTGAAAACCCTGCGCAACCGGGATATCTCGGCGGGTCGTGCGCCAATTTCGGCAGATGTCTCGAAATCCGGGTCCAGACTGCTCATTGATATCGGATCCTCGGGTCCAGCCAGGCGACGATAATATCCACGGTGATGTTCAGCGCTACGAAAACCACCGAATACACAAAGACCAGATTCTGCATGACGAAAATATCGCGCTCGTTCACCGCAGTAAACATGGCGTACCCGAGCCCCGGTGTACCGAACGCCCGCTCCACCGGAATCGATCCCGCCAGCACGAACCCCAGCAGGATACCGGACAGGGTAATCACCGGCAGCATGGCGTTGGGCAAGGCGTGGCGAATGACAACAAAGCGACCGTTGACGCCCTTCGCCCGCGCGGTCCGCACGTAATCCTCACGAATCACTTCAAGCAGCGACGACCGCGCCATCCGGGCGATATAGGCCGCCTGCCCCAACCCCAGCACAATGGCAGGCCCGATGATGACCTGAAAGTTCGTCCACGGATCCTCAAACAGGGAAACGCTGACCAGCGGCGCGCGATAGCCGAACCAGAACAGGCAGGCCAGCACGATCAGCATGCCCAGCCAGAAGCCGGGGATCGCGAGGCAGAGGATGCTCATGAAGCGGGACACATTGTCCGCAATGCTGTTCGGGCGCATGGCGCTGACGATCGCCACGGGAATACCGACGACCCAGGACAATACAACGGAAACAATGCCGATTTCCGCGGTTAAGGGACCGCGGCGCAAAATCATGTCGGCAACGCTTTCATCGCGAAAAAACGATTTGCCGAATTCGCCACTCGCAATCTGACCGATCCACTTGAAATACTGCACGATCAGCGGATCGCTTAATCCAAGCTCCTTCATGAAATGGGCACGGTCAACCTCGCTCAGCTTGGTGAAACCCTCGGGGCCGAAAATCGCGGCCAGCGGATCCCCGGGCATGATGCGCATCACCAGGAATACGATAACGGATACACCGAAAATCGTAATGGCGCCGAAGGCAAGCCGTCGGAGGATATACGTGTACATGACAACTTAGACTATTGGGTCGGGCTGCAAAAATCTACTGGTCGTTTTGCGACACCCGCGACGGCAACCATTCCGGTTATCGCCAGCCGCCGCAGCCGGCTTCTACCCGGAGGAGTCTCGTGCCAACGCTAGTTCCGGAACATCCGGGCCCGCGACTTCCGTTCGACGCTAATGCATCCGCGGTGATTTCAGACGCGCCGCGCGGCTGACCGATTTCACGGTGATGTCGATCAGTTCCCCGTCCCGCTGCAGGGTCAGGGGGATTTCGACACCAGCCTCGCCAGTTGACCAGATATTTCGGAACATCCCGGCGAGTTCCTCCACCGGACGGCCATTGACGCCGAGCACGAAATCCCCGACGCGCACATCCGCTTCCTCCGCAGGACCGTCTTCGACCAGCCCGGCAACAACCAGCACGTCTTCCATTTCGGTTGTCATCATGCCGAGCCAGGGCCGGGGCGGCTTCTGCACCTTCCCGTAGGTCAGCAGGTCATCCATGATCGGCTTCAGGATATCGATGGGCACAATCATGTTCCCGTCGATCTGCCCTTTATCAGGTACAACCTGCTGCACAAACAGCGACCCGATACCGCGCAGGCTGCCATCTTCACCGATCAGCCCGGCGCCCCCCCAGCTTGGATGCGGCGGCGCGGTGAAAATCGCTTCGTCCAGCAGATATTCCCAATAGCCGGCGAATTCCCGCTTCGCCTGGACCTGGGTCTTGATCGCCTGAGAGCGTCCGCCATGCCCGGCAAGAATCGCGGAGTCGCCTTCCTTCAGGTCCTTTGCGCTGCCAAGCGGCATTGCAGGCAGGTTCAAGGAACCGAGCGCCTGCACCAGCGCGAAACCGGTTTCCTGGTCATAGGCAAGAGCGTGTCCTTCAATGGCCCGGCCGTGGATATCGACAATCCAGATCGTTTCCGCTTCCGTTACCAGATACCCGATGGTCAGGATCAGGCCGTTCTCGCGTATGACGACGCCATGCCCCGCGCGCTCCGTACCCAACATCCGGGCCGTCATCGCGTCGTCCGGAATCTGGGTCCTTACCGAGACGATGGAGGAAAGCGCCCGGTCGAGGTCGTAGGATACGTCCTCAGGCTTTGGCTGCGCGCTTTCAGGAATTTGTGGTGAGTTTTCGATTGTTCCAGCCCTCTAACAATTCTGTAATTTCGATAACATGCAATATGGCGAATTTTTAGGGAAAGTTCACCTGTTTTCAATCACCCCTTACTTAAACGGGTAATTCCGCCGCATGATCGAAATCGCTGTGCATCAGAGTTTCACCAGATCATTTCAGATCCGGCCGGATGTGGCGCACGGTCCCAAAACCCTATGGAAACAGCCAGT
Organism: uncultured Alphaproteobacteria bacterium; assembly: GCA_963974145.1. Taxonomy (GTDB): domain Bacteria; phylum Pseudomonadota; class Alphaproteobacteria; order UBA8366; genus MarineAlpha4-Bin1. Next base: position 13,184 of record CAXBEC010000015.1, read on the forward strand.
CTGCGTCACTGCGCCGACGCGCCTCAAATGCTGAAATTTCGCCTTCGCTTTCCATTGTCACGTCGATCTCATCCAGCCCGTTCAGCAGCCGGTATCGATTGAAGGCCGGAATGGTAAAATCATGGGTTGCGCCATCCGGCGCCGTCACCGTCTGCTTTTCCAGATCGACGGTTATTTGGGCGCCGGGACGGGCGTGGAGCTGGGCGCGAAGGTCATCGCACACCGCCTCCGGCAAAATGACCGGCACCATGCCATTGTTCATTTCATTATTGTAGTGGATATCCCCGAAGCTGGGCGCGATCACGGACCGTACACCCGCGGCGACCAGTGCCCAGGCCGCCCCTTCGCGCGATGACCCGCAGCCGAAATTGCGATTGGCCACAAAGATGCCGGCCTTGTCGAACGGCGCCTTGTTCAGGATAAAATCATCGCGCATTTCCCCATCGGCGGTGCGCCGAACCCTGTAAAACAGGATACCTTCATAGCTTTCGCTGCGCGGACGCTTGAGGAAGGGGCCCGGAATAAGTTGATCCGTATCGATATTGGGCTTGTCCAGCGGCGCCGCAATTGCGGTCAGTTTCGTGAATTTTTCCATCTCACTTACCCTCCGACAGATTACGCACATCCGTGAAATGCCCGGTTACCGCAGCCGCGGCAGCCATCGCCGGACTGACCAGGTGCGTCCGGACGCGCTCACCCTGACGCCCCATGAAATTGCGATTGGACGTCGACGCCGTTCGCGTTCCCGGTGCAAATACCTCGTCATTCAGGCACAGGCAGGATGCACAGCCCGGCAGGCGCCACTCGAATCCCGCTTCGATGAAGATCTTGTCGAGCCCCTCTTCGACCGCCTGCCGGCGCACGGGTTCCGAACCCGGCACGACCCGGGCGGAAATCACGGCCTTTCGGCCCTTCGCCACGGCGGCAGCAGCCCGCAAATCCTCGATCCGTCCATTGGTGCAGGATCCGATATAGACCTGATTTACCGCAATTTCGGTAACCGGCGTCCCGGCGGTAATGCCCATATATTCCAGCGCGCCGAGCATGGCTTCCCGCCGCAGGGGATCTGCCTCGCTGGCCGGATCAGGGACGACGTCGGTCACGGGCACACCGTTTTCCGGACTGGTGCCCCAGGTCACCATCGGCGCGATATCCGCACCGTTCAGCGACACCTCCTTGTCGAACACCGCCCCCGGGTCGGTCGGCAGGGTCTTCCAGTATGCCACCGCCCGGTCCCATTTCTCTCCCTTCGGTGCAAATTCACGCCCCTTGCAGTACTCGAAGGTTTTCTCATCCGGGGCAATCATACCGGCACGCCCCCCGGCCTCGATCGTCATGTTGCAGACGGTCATGCGTTCTTCCATGGTCAGCGCCGTGATACCGGAACCCGCGAATTCGACGACATGGCCTGCCGCTCCGGCGGCGCTGATCTTCGCGATGATGGCAAGAATCACATCCTTGCCCGTAACACCGAATCCGACTTCACCATCGACGGTGATGCGCATGGTTTTCGGCTTTTTCTGCCACAGCGTCTGCGTCGCCATCACATGCGCCACTTCCGACGCCCCGATGCCGAAGGCGAAGGCGCCCAGCGCGCCATGGGTCGCGGTGTGGCTGTCACCGCAGACCAGCATGATCCCCGGCAGGGTAATCCCGAGTTCCGGCCCGATGACATGGACAACGCCCATCTTGGCACTGTCGAGCCCGTAATAATGAATACCGGATTCGGCCGCGTTCTTATCAAACAGGGCGACCTTTTCGCGCAAGGCCGGATCTGAAATATCGTTCAGCGACTGCGCGTCGGTCGGCCGGTAATGGTCAGG
>CAXBEC010000016.1:0-14754 GCA_963974145.1 uncultured Alphaproteobacteria bacterium
CGCGGCGACGGACAGTGAAACGACGAGGCCGGGCATCGGCGCCGCGACATGTCCTGGCTGCGTTTCGTCGGCCTTGCGTTGCACCTTCACATTGGCCGAAAGCGCCTTGTCGGCCACCCGGACCGTGCGAGGCTGACCGTTCAGTTCAAAGAAGACCGTGCGTTCGCCTTTTTCGTTGGCTTCGCCTAATGCCAGATAGCGTACGATCAGGTGTTTGCCCTGCTCGATTTCGATGATCGTCTCATCGCCGATTTCCGGGCCATAAAAGAAAACCGGCGTGGGCAGGACACTGACATCGCTGTTGATTCGGCGATGTGCAGCATAATCAAGAAAGACCTGCGGGTATAAAAGGTAGGAGGACAGGTCCTCGTCATCCAGTTTGCGGTGGACTTTATGCTCGGCTTCCGCGCGCGCCTTTTCCAGATCGACCGGCGGCAGGAGTGAGCCCGGGCGAACCGTTATGGGTTCCTGATTTTTGAGAATCTTCCTCTGGAGGTCCTTCGGAAAGCCGCCGAGCGGCTGGCCGATTTCTCCATGAAACAGTTCGACGACGGATTGCGGAAAGGCGATGTCGCGCGCCGGGTCAAGGACGTCGGCCGGCGTCAGGTCATTCGTGACCATAAAGATCGCCATGTCGCCAACAACCTTGGAGGTCGGGGTGACCTTGACGATATTGCCGAACATCTCGTTCACCTGCGCATAGGTGCGCGCGACTTCGGGCCAGCGGTGGTCCTCGATCCCGAGACCGCGGGCCTGCTCACGAAGGTTGGTGTATTGCCCACCGGGCATGGCGTGTTCGTATACTTCCGCCATGCCAGATCGAAGTTCGCTTTCGAAGGCGCGGTAATAGCGGCGGACGCCTTCCCAGTAGGTCGCCAGCGATCGCAAAGTTTGACGGTCAAATCCCGGGTCGCGTTCGGTGCCGCGCAGAGCCTCGGCGATGGCCCCGAGACTGGGCTGGGAGGTCAGGCCGCTCATGGAATCCATCGCGGCGTCGACGGCGTCGATCCCGGCGGCAGAGGCCGCCAAAACGCTGGCGGCGGAAATGCCGCTGGTGTCGTGCGTATGAAAATGAATCGGGATGCCGATTTCCTGTTTCAACGTTTTTACCAGCGTGCTGATCGCATCCGGCTTGCAGACGCCCGCCATGTCCTTGATCGCCAGTATATGCGCACCGGCGGCTTCCAGTTCCTTTGCCATGGCGACGTAATAGGCGAGGGTATATTTGCTTTCCGCCGGGTCTCTGAGGTCGCCGGAATAACAGATCGCCGCCTCGCACAGCTTGCCGCTTTCCAGCACGGCATCCATGGCGACACGCATGTTTTCAACCCAGTTCAGTGAATCGAACACGCGGAACAGGTCGATACCGCCGGCGGCGGCCTGGGCCACGAAATGACGCACGACATTGTCGGGATAGTTCGTGTAACCGACCGCATTGGACGCACGCAGCAGCATCTGCAGCAACGTGCCGGGCATGGCCTGTCGCAGATGCCACAACCTGTCCCAGGGGTCTTCCTTCAGGAAACGCATGGCGACATCGAAGGTTGCCCCGCCCCAGCATTCGACTGACAGAAGCTCCGGCAGGGCTTTGGTATAGACGGGTGCGATTCGCTTCAGGTCGTCGGTGCGGAAGCGGGTTGCGAGCAGGGACTGGTGCGCGTCGCGAAAGGTCGTATCGGTGATCAGCAGGCGTTTCTGATCGAGCATCCACCCGGCGAATTTTTCCGGTCCTCCCGATTGAAGTTTCTGCCGCAACCCGGATGTGTCGCGTTCGGTCAGGTTTTCCGGAATCGGAGCCGTGATGCGGGAACCTTGTTGCTCGCGCCCGGCAACTTCCGGATTCCCGTTGACGATGACATTGCCGAGGAAACCCAGCAGCCGCGTTGCGCGGTCGCGGCGCGACGCGAAATGGAACAGTTCCGGGGTTTCGTCGATGAACCGGGTTGTATAATCGGCGTTCAGGAATTTTTCATGGCCGATCAGCGCCTCGAGGAATACCAGGTTGGTTTTCGTGCCGCGGATCCGGAATTCCCGCAGGGCCCGGTCCATACGGTGCGCGGCTTCATCGGGTTCGGGCGCCCAGGCGGTAACCTTCTCCAGCAGCGAATCGTAAAACGGCGTGACGATGGCGCCGGAATAGGCGGTGCCGCCATCCAGCCGGATACCGAAACCCGTGGCACCGCGATAGGCGGTGATACGGCCGTAATCGGGAATGAACTGGTTTTCCGGATCTTCCGTTGTGACCCGGCATTGCAGCGCATGTCCGTTCAGCCGTATTCCGGTCTGATCGGGGACCCCGGCATCATCGCCGATCCGCGCCCCACCGGCGATACGGATTTGCGCTTTCACAAGATCCAGTCCGGTGACGGTTTCGGTTACCGTATGTTCGACCTGGATGCGAGGATTGACTTCAATGAAGTAGAAATGCCCCGTATCCGCATCCATCAGATATTCGACTGTGCCGGCATTGTAATAGCCGGCGGCCCGGGCCAGTCGTACGGCGCTTTCGCACAGGCTTTCACGCTGGCCGGCATCAAGATAGGGCGCGGGCGCCCGCTCGATGACCTTCTGGTTCCGGCGTTGCAGGCTGCAATCACGCTCGAACAGATGCACGATGTTGCCGTGGGTATCGCCAAGGATCTGGACCTCGACATGGCGCGCGCGTTCGACCAGCTTTTCCAGGAACATCTCGTCATTGCCGAAAGCGGCTTTCGCCTCACGCCGGCCCGATGCGACCTGTTCCAGTAATTCGCCTTCATTGCGGATCGTGCGCATGCCGCGCCCGCCGCCGCCCCAGCTTGCCTTGCACATGATCGGATAACCGACATCGGCGGCAAGCCGCTTTATTTCATCCCCGTCGCGGGGCAGGGCGCCGGTGGCCGGCATTACCGGGACATCGGCGCGCTGGGCAAGGTTCCTGGCCTCCACCTTGCTGCCGAGCTGTCGCATGGTATCGGGTGATGGCCCGATGAAGATGATGCCGGCTTCCTTGCAGGCATCGGCGAATTCGGGGTTTTCGGACAGAAACCCGTACCCGGGATGAATGGCATCAACGCCGGCATCCCGGGCGATACGGATGATGCCTTCGATATCGAGATACGCCTGTACAGGTCCCAGTCCGTCACCGACCATATAACTTTCGTCCGCCTTGAAACGGTGCAAGGCGAAGCGGTCTTCGCGCGAGTAGATGGCGACGGTGCGCAGTCCCAGTTCTGTTCCGGCGCGGCATACACGGATGGCAATTTCGCCCCGATTGGCGACCATAAGCTTTTTGATTCCGGGTATCGGGGTATGTTTGAACGCTGACGTCATAGCGAGCTCCACAATGGGGACAGCTGCACCGGGTTCTCCCGACAAGGCACGGTTACTGGCGCGTAATCATGATGTTAGCAGAAACCGGTCCCGGATGACATGAAGTCTTCAGGACGCATTGTTCATAGTTCATTAAGAGTTAATGACTAACGTCCCGCATAAGAGTAGGGAATTATGCGCGTAAAAGGCGACTAAAGTCAGTCTTAGGGTGAGAACCGAGTGACCGAATTGGCATGGCAAGACAATCAGACGCGGCATGTACTGCCGCAATTGCCGTCGTCGGAAGCGCTTCTCGCCGCGGTGACGGACGCGGCGCCCGTCGCCTTTCTGGTGCTTGATAGTAATCGGATCGTACGACGGTTTGGCGGTAGCGCCATCGCAAGAATCGGCGTCAAACCAGCGACGCTATCCGGCATGTCGTTCGATCACCTGTTCGTTGGCCACGCCAACCTGCGCTCAGCGTTGACGCGCGCATTTTCCGGTGCTGATTCTGCGAGTACCGCAGATATCAATGGAACTACCATAGGTTTCCAGTTCCTTCCGGCGGCGGATAAATCGCCCAGTGTGACGGTTGTGGCCTTCGAAATTCCCCGTTCTTATCCGCAGGCTGAACAGGAACGATTGCTGGGCGGTATTCTTGATTCGATTTCTGATGGAGTCGTTACGGTCAATCTCAAAGGTCGCATAGAGAATATTAACCGCGCCGGTCTGGAGCTTTTCGGCTTCTCTGGCGACCAGATCGTCGGCGAAAACATTGAGGCGCTTATTCCCGAACTCGGCATCGTGCGCATGGCGTCGCTGAAGGAAACCGAAACAGTAGGTCGGCGCCAGGACGGGACCAATTTCAATGTCCGGTTGCTGATGACTCCTTTCAAACAGGGGGATGAACAGAAATATGTTGCGACGATAACTGATACTTCCACGAGCAGGGGCTCAAAAACGGATATACGGGAGAGCGAAGAACGCTATGCGCTGGCGGCGCTCGGCGCGAATGACGGCTTGTGGGACTGGAACCTGGAAGACGGGACGATTTACCTGTCATCCCGCTGGCGCTCGATGTTGGGGCTGGAAGAAAACGACCTGAAGAACAGTCCGGAAGAATGGCTCAGCCGCATTCATCCAGATGATGTGGTGGGATTCTGTGAGGACTTCGACGCGCATCTGGATGGTACGAGCAGCCAATTCGAACATGAATTCAGGATGCGACACGCAAATGGCGATTTCCGCTGGATGCAGGCGCGCGGCCTCGCCGTGCGGCAGGCTGATGGCAAGGTATACAGGATGGCCGGTTCGCAGTCGGATATCACGGACCGCAAGCTCGCTGAAGAACGTCTGATGCATGGTGCGTTGCATGATCCGCTGACGAGCCTGCCGAACCGTGCCCTGATGCTGGACCGGCTGGGGCAGGCCCTGTCCCGCATGGAGCGAAATGTTGAACTGAATTTTGCCCTCGCCATCCTGGACCTCGACCGGTTCATGCTGGTGAATGAAAGTCTCGGCCATGTTGTCGGCGACGAGTTGCTGGTTTCGCTGTCGCGGCGACTGGAAGCGGAAGTCGGCGTCGGAAATACGCTCGCGCGGCTCGGCGGCGATGAATTTGCTATCCTGATGGAAGACGGCGATACGCTCGCCGACATCAAGTCATACGTCAAACGGTTGCAGGAAGTTATCGCCAAGCCGTTCGAACTGCTTGGCAAGGATGTCTATGTTTCGGCCAGTTTCGGCATTGTTTCCGGTGAGCCCAGTTACACGCGGGCCAGCGACATGCTGCGCGATGCCGATCTGGCCATGTATCGGGCGAAGAAGGAAGGCAAGACCGGTTTCGAGGTGTTCGAAGAGTCCCGCCACCGCCGGGAATTCGACCAGTTGCAGGTCGAAACCAGTCTCCGCCAGGGGCTCGAGGAAGGCTGGATACATGTGTATTATCAGCCGATTGTCGACCTGAAGACCCGCAAGATCAAAGGTTTTGAAGCGCTCAGCCGTCTGATCCACCCGACCCATGGCATCATTCCACCCGTGGAGTTTATCGGTGTCGCCGAAGAACCCGGGCTGATTGTTCCGCTGGGCGAGCAGATGCTGGAAATGGCCTGTGCGCAGACGGTGGAATGGCAGCGGGAATTCGGTCTGTCTGACGAACTGGATATCAGCGTTAACCTGTCGGCGCGGCATCTGGCGGAAGACAATATCGTCGAACTGCTGCAAGAGGTCCTGGAAAAAACCAAAATTCCGCCGGCCAGTCTCAAGGTCGAAATCACCGAATCCCTGATCATGTCGAATCCGGAACTGGCCGCGCAGACCCTCGACAGAATCAAGAAGCTCGGCATCACGCTGTCACTGGACGATTTTGGTACAGGTTATTCCTCGCTCAGCTATTTGCGGCGGTTCCCGATCGATACGCTGAAAATGGACCGATCCTTCGTGGCGCCCATCGACACGGACAAGCGCGACCTGGAACTGGTCCGCATGATTATCCTGCTGGCCCACACGCTGGGCATGGAAGTCGTTGGCGAAGGGATCGAGACCGAAAGTCACCTTGATCTGCTGCGCGGCCTCGATTGTGAATACGGTCAGGGTTATTTCTTTTCCCGGCCGTTGCCTGCGGGCGAGGTCGCCGCGCTGCTGAAACGGCAAGCCGACTGAAATCAGGCGTTTTCCGCCTCAAAAGTTCGATGCCGGATTCGGTCCTGCCGGGGCATATCTTGTGCTATGTTTGGCCCCGCATCGCAAATACGGGGCGAATATCATGAAGGAATGCAGCAAATCGATCATGCGGCGGCTGGCCGAGCCCAATTTCATCAACCGGTATTTCCGGGGTGATGGCATTGATATCGGCGGCGCGCCCGACCCCCTTGCCCTGTATGTCGAACTGTTTCCCCTGATGCGAGGCGTGCGCGTGTGGGACCTGAATGACGGTGACGGCCAGACCCTGGAGGGGGTGGCCGATGCACAATACGATTTTGTCCATTCGAGCCATTGCCTGGAACATCTGCGCGACCCAGAAGAGGGGCTGCGCAACTGGATGCGGGTGTTGAAACCGGGCGGTCACCTGATCGGCACAGTGCCGGATGAGGACCTGTACGAACAGGGACAGTTCCCCAGCACGTTCAACAGCGACCACAAATGGACATTCACGATCCACAAGACCGATTCCTGGAGCGACAGGTCGCGAAATCTCTTTGAGCTGATTGCGGCGCTGGGGCCGGAAGCGGATGTCCAGAAGGTACAGTTGCTCAATTCGACCTTCCGTTATGGCCTGCCCCGCTTTGACCAGACCCTGACGCCGATTGCCGAATCCGGCATCGAATTCGTCATCCGCAAGCGGACCGAGGAAGAAGTCGCCTTCGGCGGCCGCAGGCCGGTCCCCGGGACGGTGCCTGACGGCGCCTTTTATGTGCTGACCGGTATTCGACCGCCAACCCGCGGCTGACCGTATGACGGATTTCGACCGGGCGCTAACGGAACACCGCGCCGGGCGGCTGGAGGAAGCGGCTGCCGGATACCGGCGCGTGCTGGCCCACGATCCCGACCATGCCGATGCCTGTCATCTGCTAGGCCTTACCCTGCATCAGCGGGGCGAAAACAGTCTGGCAGCGGCGTTGATAGAACGGGCGTTGCTGCTGAATCCCCGAATTGCGAATTACCATAACAGTCTGGGTCTCGTGCGGCGGGGTCTTGGCGCGCGTGAGGCGGCGATGCGCGCCTTCGAGCGCGCCATCGCCATCGATCCCCAGGATGCAGACGCTCACAACAATTACGGTCTGATCCTGGGCGACCTGCGGCGCTATGCCGATGCGATCGGGCCGCTAAGGCGGGCGCTGTCGATCCGACCGGATTATCCCGCCGCGCAGAATAACCTTGGCCGGATATTGGTCTGGGCGGGCGAGTATGACGAGGGGGTTCGGCTGCTTCAGGCCGCCTGCACAGCGGAAGCCGGCAATCCGAATTACTGGAACAGCCTGGGTGTGGCGCTTCGTGAATCCGGCAAACCGGATGCGGCGCTGGCAGCGTTTGAAAAGGCACTGGCCCTCGATCCGTCATTGATCGATGCGCATGTCAATCGCGCTCATGGCTGGCTGGCCGCCGGTGATTTTGCGAATGGCTGGCGCGAGCATGAATGGCGGCTGCGGCGCCCGCGATACCGGCAACGCATGGTGGACCGTTACTGGACCGGTGGCGACATCGCGGGCCGGACGATCCTTCTATGGGCCGAACAGGGTTTTGGTGACGCTATCCAGTTTATCCGCTACGCGCCGCTGGTGGCTGCGGGCGGCGCCCGCGTGGTGGTCGAATGCCCGGAAGCATTGGCGAGCCTGTTTGCCGCTGTTGATGGCGTCTCGGCAACGGTTCGTCCGGATGACGAAATTGCGTATGACGTTCATGCGCCGCTGATGAGCCTGCCGCTGTTGCTGGCGGCTGAACCGGAACCGGCGCCATATCTTTGTTCGCCCGCGGGTCTGGAGCAAAATGATAACGCCGTTCGGCGCATCGGTCTCGTCTGGGCCGGTAATCCGGAACACGCCAATGACCGGAACCGCAGTCATCCGCTGTCGGCCTTTGCGCCGCTGGCGTCGGCGGCCGGTTCGGATACGGAATTTCTTGCGCTGCAGGGGGGCGTGGCGGCCGATGACGTACCACCGGACGGTATGGTCCTGCGACGGCCGAGGCGCGTGTATCGGGATTTCGCGGAAACGGCGGCGGCAATTGCGCCGCTGGATCTCGTGATCAGCGTCGATACATCTGTGGCGCATCTTGCCGGGGCGCTGGGCAAAGAAATCTGGATGCTGCTGCCACCAAACCCGGACTGGCGCTGGGGATATAGTGGCGATGCATCGCCGTGGTACAGCAATATGCGCCTGTTTCGACAGCAATGGGGCGAATCCCGTGCAGAATTATTCGGTCGGCTGGCGAAGGCGCTTGGAAACCGGCGAATGCCGGACCAGATTAAATAGAATAGAGCACAAAGAGAGGGGCCAATCATGCTTGTCGGCGTTCCGAAGGAAATCAAGAAGCAGGAGGCCCGGGTCGGGCTGGTGCCGGGCAGCGTCCGTGAATTTATTCACCACGGGCACGAGGTCATCGTTGAAACACAGGCTGGCAGCGGCATCGGATTCAGCGACGATATATACGTTGCCGCCGGGGCAAGGGTGGTGGACACCGCAGCGGAAGTGTTCGCGGCTGCAGACATGATCGTCAAGGTCAAGGAACCGCAGCCGGAAGAGATCGCCATGCTGCGGGACGGGCAGGTGCTGTTCACCTACCTGCATCTCGCGGCGGACAAGGCCCTGACGGAAGGGCTGATGAATTCCGGCTGCATCGGGATCGCCTATGAAACGGTGACAAACCGGCACGGTCACCTGCCATTGCTGGCGCCGATGAGCGAAGTGGCGGGCCGTATGTCGATCCAGGTCGGCGCCCATAATCTGGAACGCCGGCAGGGCGGTGGCGGCATCCTGCTGGGCGGTGTGCCCGGCGTGGCGGCGGCCAAGGTGCTGATTGTCGGTGGCGGTGTCTCCGGCATCAATGCGGCACGGATGGCGATGGGCATGGAAGCGAAGGTCACGGTTCTCGACAAGTCGCTGGAGCGGCTGGCGGAACTCGATATGCGGTTCGGCGGGCAGCTCAATACGCAGTACTCGACGGTGGACGCCATCGAATCCCATGTGATGGATGCGGACCTCGTGATCGGCGCGGTGCTGGTGCCCGGCGCGGCGGCGCCAAAGCTGGTGACAGAGGAAATGGTGCGGTCGATGCGGGCCGGGTCGGTGCTGGTTGATATTGCCATTGATCAGGGCGGCTGTTTCGAAACGTCGCGGCCGACCTCGCATGACGATCCGACCTATCTGGTGCATGACGTGGTGCATTACTGTGTGACCAACATGCCGGGCGCTGTGGCGCGCACATCGACCTTTGCGCTCAACAACGCAACGCTGCCTTTCGCGCTGGAAATCGCGCAACGGGGCTACAAGGACGCATTGCGGCGTGATGGGCATTTGCGCAACGGGCTGAACATTCATCGCGGCACGGTCACCTACGAGGCCATCGCGAATGACCTCGGTCTGGATTTTGTCGCCGCGGAAACAGCTTTGGGATAAGGATTGCAGTTCAGAAAACTTGCAATCGGCCTGCCGGTCTGAATGATGGGATTCAGACAGAAATTCAGGGAAGAAACACGGTATGAGCAAGGTGGCACTGGTTCCGAAATTTGAAATCAAGCCGGGCAGGATGGATGAATTCATGGCGATCATCCTCGAACAGGCGAAAAACAGCCTGGAAAAGGAGCCGGGATGTCTGCATTTCGACGTGCTGCGCCGCGATGAGGAACCAGGCAAGGTTCTGCTGTACGAAATCTATACGGATGAAGCAGCGGTCAAGGCGCACCGAGAATACCCGCATTACCTTGAATTCCGCAAGGCGATTGCCGATCTGATAGCCGGTAGTGTCGTGGAGCTCTGGACCCTTGATAACGATTAGAATTATGAAATCCCGGTTGCTAATGGCGATACCGTTGCTGGTCATGCTCGCTGCCTGTGCGACGCAACAGGGGGACGAGACGGGCGTTGTCATTCAGCACAGTTCGGCGCATGGCGGCGGCGCGCAATGGCAGGCGGACCGGCATTGTGCGCAGTTCGGCAAGAAGGCGGTGCTGGTGCAGAAGGCACCCAAACAGTCGGATTATCTGGTCGAAACCAATGTCAGCACATTCGACTGCGTGAACTGACCCGGGCCTTATTCGGCTGCGGCCGGTAGCCCCGTCCATTCATATGTGAATACCATCGGATCGGGGCGGGGCTTCACGCTTTGCGACGTGCGCGGTGTCCCGATATACAGGAAACCGACGATTTCATCCCGTTCCCCCAGATTGAAGGCGCGCTTGACGTTTGGGTCCCGGGCGTTTTTGCCGGTCGCGAGGAATGCGCCGAATCCTGCGGCATGGGCCGCATTCAGGATATTCTGCGTGGCGGCACCGGTGGCCACGATCTGTTCGACCGGGGGCACATTGGGGTTGGCGTCGGAAATTTCGGCACAGATCACGATGGCGACCGGCGCATAGCTGGGCCGCAGGCGTTCCTTTTCGACGGCATCCGCCGGCGCGGCGGGGTCGCGCGCCAGTAACGCCTCGACGAAGAGTTCGCCAAGCCGCGCGCGCGCGGCGCCACGAACGATGTGAAAGCGCCAGGGCTGAATCGCCCCGTGATCCGGCGCCCGCATGCCGGCGGCGAGGAATTCGTGCAATTGCGCATCATTCGGTCCCGGCTCTGTCAGCAGTTTCGGCGGGACGGAAGTGCGGGTCATCAGTGCTTCGATGGTATTCATGGGTATGTCTCCTTCGCGGGCCGCTCGCGTGTGGCCTTATTATATAGGTCGTTTGGTTACACACGCCAATCCACGCGTGGCGGCCGGGCAAACAGCGTAACAAGCGCGAATCCGGCGACAAAGCCACCAAGATGCGCCTCCCAGGCGATTTCGGCGTCGATCCCGAAAATGGCGCCGCCGATAATGCCGAAGACAAAATTCAGGACAAGCCATACCAGCACAAAGGTAAGCGCGGTACCCCGATTGCGAAAGGGCAGGTCCGGGGTTTCGGCGCGGCTGATGCTGATTCGGCCGACGGCGCCGACCATGCCGGAAATGGCGCCCGATGCGCCAAGCAGCGGGTCGGCGGAATAGGGGTGCATGAACAACCAGAACGCCGCCCCGGCGATGCCGCAAATCGTGTACAGCAGCAGGAATGACGCCATACTCATGCGGCGTGCGATGGCGGTACCGAACGCCAGCAGCATGGCCATGTTGACGAGCAGGTGGGTCAGGCCGCCATGCAGGAACATGTATGTTATCGGCGCGGCGACATAGGCAAGCGGATCCAGCTGCCAGGCGCCTGTGAAGGTATAGCGTGCGGACAGAAAGGCGAACCTGTCGATCAGCTCATAAAGCAGTGCATCCGGAAGGACAATCATCAGGACCTGCACGAGAACACAGGAAATGACGAGCCAGCGAACCACCGGTGCCGTGTTCAGGATCGGCACTTTTGGACTGAATGCGGGTGGTTGCAGCGTGTGCCCTCCAGGCGTCAAATGGAACCGCAGCCTTTGGAGCCCGGCAAGGCGGAACTTGCCACGACGGTCCCCGGTCGGCAAGATTCGCTTGTCTGTGTATATGGGGTATGTCGATGAATATTGCCAATCATCTGGTCCGCGCCGGCGCCGCGCGCGGCAAACGGCCCGCCGTCGCTATCGGTGGCACGATATTGCAGACCTATGCGCAGCTTGCGGACCGGGCGGCGCGAATCGCCGCGGCCCTGCGCAATACCTATGGGCTGAAACCCGGCGACCGGGTCGTGCTGGCGATGAAGAACTGCCCCGAATACATGGAAGTGATGTATGGCTGCTGGCATGCGGGCCTGATCGCCGTACCAACCAATGCCAAGCTGCATGGCCGCGAGTTCGCCTACATCATGGCCAATAGCGGCGCGCGCGTGTGTTTCGCAACGGGGGATCTGGTCGAAGTGCTGGCGTCCGTCATGGCGCCGCCCCTGGAACGAGTCATCGAGGTCGGCCGCGAAGAATACGGTCGTATGCAAATGTCCGAGGCGATGTCCTGCGCCACGCGAGCGCCGCAGGATGGCGCGTGGCTGTTCTATACCAGTGGCACGACCGGGCAGCCGAAAGGGGCGGAACTGAGCCACCGCAACCTGCTGGCCATGCTTTTCTGCTATTTCGCAGATATGGATCAGGGGGCGCCCTGGGATGCAATCCTGCATGCGGCGCCGATCAGTCATGGTTCCGGCCTGTATGGTCTGGCCCATGTGACCCAGGCATCCTGTCACGTCCTGCCGGAAAGCGGTGGTTTCGACCCGGCGGAAATTTACCGGATCATCCGGCAGTGGCCGGGCCTGGTATTCTTTGCCGCGCCGACGATGCTGAAGCGGCTGGTTGACCACCCGGAGGATATGGATACATCGAACCTGAAGCAGATTCATTATGGTGGTGGCCCGATGTATGTGGCCGACTGCCGCGCGGGACTGGACCGGTTCGGCCCCAAGCTGGCGCAACTGTATGGACAGGGGGAAAGCCCGATGACCATCACCGCCCTGACCCGGCAGATGCATGCGGACAGTGCCCATCCCCGCTGGCTCGAACGGCTGGGATCTGTCGGCACGGCACAGAGCGTCGTGGAAGTGCGCATCGCGGATGAAGATGACAATTTCCTGCCCGTCGGCGAAACCGGTGAAATCCTGGTGCGCGGCGATGCGGTGATGAACGGCTATTGGGACAATCCGGAGGCGACGGCGGCGGCGCTGAAGGGGGGCTGGCTGCATACCGGCGACATGGGCGCCTTTGACGCCGAAGGTTTCCTGACCCTGAAGGATCGGTCCAAGGACATGATCATTTCCGGCGGCACGAATATCTATCCGCGGGAAATCGAGGAAGTGCTGCTGCGCCATCCTGGCGTGGCGGAGGTTTCGGTGATCGGCCGCGACGATCCTGACTGGGGCGAGGTCGTTATTGCCTATGTGGTTGCGGGAGAAGGTGGTGTGGCCCCGGCCGCGCTGGATGCGTTCTGCCTCGATAATATCGCACGTTTCAAACGCCCGAAGGGCTACCGCTTCGTCACGGAACTGCCAAAGAACAATTACGGCAAGGTTCTGAAAACGGCGCTGCGTGAAGCAGACGCCACGGAATCCTAATTCGGCGCGGTGACGAAGCGGCCCAAGCGGACGGCGGTCTGCCCTGGAAACAGTCGCAGCGACGGCATGATCAGCACGCATTGGTCATAGGGGGTGCGGATCGCCGTTTCGCCGTCATGCGCGATGACCGAACCGGCCTCGGGAATAACCTCGGCGCCCATATAGGGGCGGACAAACCGGAATTCGTTCGACTTCGCAGTCACCGCTTCGGTGACTTCGATGAATTCCTGGCTCGGCGGCGCAACGGACGTGCCGTGGTCTGCGGCGAATTGCGGGTCGATGACATCAAGGTAGCGCAGGAACCGCAGGGTCGTTTCCAGGGAAACCACCGCGCTGGCCGCTTCCCAGTGCTGGCCGCATTCGACCAAAAGGGCGCTGCGCGGGCTGGCCGGGTCGCTGAAGTCACCATAGTCGCGCAGCCGGCGGCCGGCGGCATGGCCGCTATCGGCAACGACATGGGTCGGCACGCCGACACCGGCGGCAAGTTGCATACCTTTTTCCAGGGGGCCCGCCAGCATCAACGGTGGACTTGGCTGTTGCATCGAATGGAGGTCGAGCAAAAAATCAACCGTATCAATGAATGGACGGTAGATACGGGCGCGGGTCAGTTCGGCGGAATGGCGCGGCCCGTCCAGGACATCGGGCGACCAGAGCCGGTTGAAATCCTCGTCTACGTAGCGTGAGGCGGTCGGCCGCGACGGATTGAAGCGTAAAAATGCGTCAACATTGGCGAAGCCGAAGGTCAGCTTGCCGCGGACAGGCCGCAGGTCGTGCCGGAAGAGGTGATCCAGCGTGATCGCGCCACAAAGCTCGTTGCCATGCGTGACGGCATTGACCATGACATGGGGGCCGGGCACGCCGCTGTCGAAAGTGGTGACATAGGGTATGTCTGTATTACCCTTGGCATAGGCGCTGATATCCGGCGCTTCCAGTTCAATCTGAAACGTCATCGGTTTCAGGCTACCTTGTTGTCCAGCCGGTCGATCAACCGTTTCATGAATGTCTCGCACAGGACCAGCTGTTCCTGTGCGATGAATTCATCCGGCCGATGCGCCTGGCTGATGCTGCCGGGGCCGCAGATCACGGTTGGAATGCCGGCATGCTTGCTGAACAACCCGGCCTCGGTGCCGAACGCGACCTTACCGTGGTCGTTTCGTTCGGCGATCGATTTCACGAACGTCACGACCTCTTCGTCTTCCCGTGCATCGAGTGAGGGAATCCAGCTCAACTCCTCGAAACTGAATCCGGTCGATGCGTCGATTGCTTGCATCTCCGGTTCCAGGGTTTCGGCGATATAGGATTTCAGTTCGGCGAAGAGTACATCCGGATCGTCGGCCGGAAGATGCCTGAACTCGAAATCGAAACTGCATTCCTTTGGCACGATATTCAACGCGGTGCCGCCGTTCATGACACCTGTATGGACAGTCGTGTGCCGGATATCGAACTCATCGTCAAAGGGGCCCTGTGCCGCGATCCGCCGCGCCATACCTTTCAGGTAGGTCACCGCTTCGGCGGCATATTCGACAGCGTTTACCGCGTTCGGCGCCAGCGAGGAATGGCTCTCCACCCCGCGGACATGGGCGCGAAAGGACTTTTTGCCCTTGTGCGCGATCACCACTTTCATTTCGGTCGGTTCGCCGACAATGCACATCGCCGGTTTCACGGGCATGTCCCGCAACATGTCGACAAGACGGCGTACGCCGACACAGCCGATTTCCTCATCATACGAAAATGCCAGATGGATCGGCGTTTCCAGT
>CAXBEC010000017.1:0-14369 GCA_963974145.1 uncultured Alphaproteobacteria bacterium
GTTTCAATGACATGGACAAACTCCCTATTTTCTCCCGGTTATCGAAATTTCAGGGGGGAATACTTTGGTCGAACACGAGGTTTCCCGGTCCCGCAGTTTTACGATCTGCGCCCCCCCGAACAAATTCCGCTTTACAGGCAAGACGGTAGCGGTTCAGGCATGATTTGCCAATGGGTAGTAGTGCGGGCATGTTCGACATCGCCATACTACCACAATTGGTAGTTGAGGTGATTTTATGTACCGCCATGGCTGTCTGTCGCCGGAATGAGAGTCTATCTGCGGGGCGTGGCCTGAATGGCCATACCTATACAGAGCAGAATTGCCAGCCCCCAATAGATAGACGGCAGTTCCCAGACGCCGATGACGAATCCGGAGGCCAGCGGGCCCAGCGCCGCGCCGAGGTCGCGCCAGCTCTGCATTGTCGCCAGCCGGTGCATGACTCGTTCGGGCGGATTGCGCAGGGCGACGGCGGCGGGGCCGACGGCGGCAATGATGGCGCGTCCGACGACGACCGCAACCGCACCGGCATAGATATACCCCATGGCGATTGCCGCCAGGCCACCTGCTGACATCAGTGTTGCGGTGAAGAATGTTTTGCCGACGCCGACCCGGTCGCCCAGCATGCCACCCAGCGGGCCGAAGAACGCTTCTGCGAAACGCCGGACCAGGAAGATCAGGCCGCCGCCCAGAATGGCGGTTTCAATGGACAGCACACCGCTGAGCAGAATCGTGATCGTCATGGTGAAGGCGCCGTCGATGGTGAGGCCGACCGCGAAAAACAACAGGTCCAGCCGTTCCGGCCGTGGCAGCCAGGGTGAATCCCGACGTTGCGCCGGGCCGGTTTCGCGCGGCAGCAGGATAGCCACCGGCAGGGCGGCGAAAGAAAGGATGCCGATATACAGGAATACCACCTGCGGCCCCGCATAACCCGCGAGCCAGGCACCTGCGGTCAGGGCGGCGGCCGGCCCGAACTGCTGGATTGCGTGGCTCAGGCCGACGCGGGTGCCGGCGCGTGTCCTGTCGTCAACAGCGTAGGACAGGCAGACGAGAATCAGGACGGCATAGGACAGCCCCCAGATCAGCCGCGCCGCCAGCAGCGCCGGCCCGCCATCGAACAGCCCGTACATAATGGTGGACGCGGCGCCAGTCGCGCTGCCGAGGATTGCGATCCGCCGGATGCCCATCGCCTCGGTTACCCGGGCAACCGCGCCATAACTGACGATGCGCACGAAACGGTTCGCGGACAGCAGTATCCCGACCCAGACGATACTGACACCGAAAGTTTCCGCGCTGACCGGCAGCACGACATAGAGCAGTGCATCGCCCATCAGGACGATCGACAGTGCTGCGGCGGAAAGAGATGTGGTGCCGAGGCCGCCCTTAAGATCCGGCGTCGCAGTCAAGGGGTGGGGCAAGTAACGGGTTGGACCCGATCCGATCGTCGCCGATTCATACGTATTTCTCCCAATGGTAATTGTACCGGATTGCCTTGCCCGTCAGGATCTGTGCCCAATATGTTAATAAAGGCAGCCTATGACGGGCGCCCCGCAACGGAAAGGCCCTTCCATGATCAGACTTCCCCTATTTCATGCCCTCGCTGTCGTTGGCCTCGTCGCCGCCGCTGCCGTGCCGGCGCAGGCGCAAAGTTTCTTTGACAAGGGCAAGAAAATGTTTGAATCGGTCACCAAATCAGCGCCGGAAGGCAGCATGGATCTGGCGACCGATGAAATTGCCGCCGGATTGCGCGAGGCGCTGAAGGTCGGTACCGAGCGGGTTGTACAGACAGTTGGCACGACGGACGGCTTCAACGGCAATCCGGAAATCCATATTCCGCTGCCTGACTCATTGAAGAAGGTCCAGTCGGTACTGAAGACCGTTGGTATGTCGCAGATGGCGGATGACCTAGAACTGAAACTGAATCGCGCGGCGGAAGCAGCGGCCCCGAAGGCGAAGGCGGTGTTCTGGGACGCGATTTCTGCGATGACGATGGACGACGTCAAGAAAATCTATAACGGTCCGAAGGATGCGGCGACGCAGTTTTTCAAAGGCAAGATGACGGCGCCACTGGCGGACAGCATGCGCCCGGTGGTCGATTCCACCCTGTCCGAAGTCGGCGCGATCCAGTCCTATGACGCCATGATGGGACAGTATAAAACCATGCCCTTCGTACCCGATGTTAAGGCCAATTTAACATCGCATGTGTTGGATGGCGCCCTGAGTGCGCTGTTCCTCTATCTCGGCAGGGAAGAGGCGGCGATCCGCGAAAATCCGGCGAAGCGGTCGACGGAACTGCTGCAGAAGGTATTCGGCGCGTCCTGACCAGGGGGTGGGGCGCGGTGACCTGGCGGTGGAATCCGGCCGCATGATCTGGAAACAAAAAAGGAGAGAACATGCGACGCAAGATTTTATCGGTAGCCTGCGTGGCGTTGTTTTTCGCGGTTATCGGCGGGCCCGTCGCGGCGGCTGACCGCTCGATCAAGGATTTCTATGGTGAATATGTCGGCCGTTCGGTTTCCGGTGAAGGCAAAAAGCTGGATGAACGCGATATCAACGTCACCATCTCTGAAAAAGGCCGCGGCGGATTCAATGTCTTCTGGGCAACTGTCTCGACCCGTGCCGACGGCGAATTGAAGCGCAAATCCTACTCAATCGATTTTCGCCGTACCAATCGCGACAATATCTACCAGTCCGCGATGCGCAAGGATGTGTTTGGCAATGATGCGCCGAACAATCCGATGAAAGGCGATCCCTATGTCTGGGCCCGCATCAGCGGCGATACGCTGTCCGTCTACGCGCTTATCGTAACCGATGACGGCAGCTACGACATGCAGGCCTATCATCGTACGCTGACACCGGAAGGCATGAAGCTCCGGTTCTCACGTACCATCGAAGGCGAAGAGAAGAAGGTTATCACCGGCGAACTGAAGCGGGTCAAAAACTAGCTCCCGTCATCGGCGGGCAATTGGCCGTGCGGCTGAAATGTCGCGGATCGGTTTTATGCCGGAATAACGCTCTGGATGGTATTCATTTACCGCAATTCGTTTGTAGCGATTACCACAAAATTAACTAAAAGATCAAATAATGACCTTTCCCGGTCCCGAAGTGGGTTGGTGACCGAATAACAGGCTGTGGGACAGGGTTATAAATTGACCTTCGCTGATACATTGGCAGAGTTGGGCAAGGGGGCAGGCCTTCTCCTGATCCTGTGCTATTTTGTCTCGCTGACGGATGAACGGCTGCAGGATAATCCGCGAATTCGAAATCTCGTCGCCGGGCTGCTGTTTGGTATTGCCACTGTAATCGGCATGTCATTTCCATTTGAATTTACCCCCGGTGTCATTTTCGATGCCCGATCGGTCGTTATTGGCGTCGGCAGCGCATTCGGCGGACCGGTGGTCGCCGTCATTTCCGCGCTGATTGCGGCGGCATACCGGCTTTCGCTGGGCGGCGGCGGCGCATGGGTGGGCGTTGGCGTCGTCTTTAGTGCAGCGGCGATTGGATCGGCATTCTGGTGGTTGCGCCATCGGAATCGTGTCGCGGAGACTCCGGTCATCTATCTGGCCTTTGGCTTCCTGTTGCATGTCATAACCGTCAGCTGGTTTGCGGGCATTCCCAATGTGGCGTTTGCAGAAATTCTGGGAACCGTCGGCTTCCAGATGGTGCTGGTATTCACGCCGGCCACGGCACTTTTGTGTTTGTTGGTGCGGGATATCGAAAAGCGCGTGACGCAGCATCGCGCGCTTGAAGAACGGGATGCTGATTACCAGCGGATCATCAATAATATGATCGATGCGTTTTTTCGCGCCGATCAGGATGGCCGGCTGACCATGATTTCGCCATCGGTTGAAGACGTGCTCGGATACACGCCGGAGGAGTTGATCGGGCGGGATATGGCCACGCTGTATTGCGACCCGGACGGGCGCGAAAAATTTCTTGCGGCGCTTGCGGACGCCGGTGGCCGGATCCGTGACTATGAAACTTCGTTGAAATCGAAAGACGGTCGCGACGTAAGAGTCTCGGCAAGTTCCCACTATTGCTACGATGAGAACGGCAACGTAAACGGTTTCGAAGGAACGATCCGCGATATCACGGAACGCCGGCAGGCAGAGGAAGATGTTCGCAGCCTGGCCGAACGGTTGAGCCTGGCCGCGAATGCGGGCGGGCTGGGGATCTGGGATCGGGATTTATCGACGGGCACCATCGTCTGGGACCGGCGCATGTGCGAACTGTACAGTATCGACAGTGACGGTTTTACCGGTCAGGTCGATGTCTGGGAAAAGAAGATCCACCCGGACGATGTCTATCGGCTGAACCGGGAAATCGCCGATGCCATTGCCGGCAAGGGGCCGTTCAATACCCGGTTCCGCGTGATCTGGCCGGATGGCAGTATCCACCATATTGAGGGAAGGGGCATGCTTTCCCGCGCGATGGACGGAACGCCGGTCCGGCTCATCGGCGTAAACCGGGAAGTGACCGAAGAAGTAGAAGCCGAAAGCCGGCTGCTGCAGTCACAAAAACTGGAAGCCGTCGGTCAGCTGACAGGCGGTGTTGCGCATGATTTCTGAGCGTCTGCCGCCCTGAAGGCGACCTTGCGCGGCGCGGAACTGACCCAACGCCTGCTGGCCTTTTCACGGCGGCAGACGCTCAGCCCGTCGCGGGTCGATGCCAATGACCTTGTCACTGACCTGGCCGAGTTGTTGCGGCGGACGCTGGGTGAAAACATCGAAATCGAATGTGCTCTCGCCGACAACCTTGACCGTATCCTGATCGATCCGGGTCAACTCGAAAATGCGCTGCTCAACCTTGCGATCAACGCCCGGGATGCCATGCCGAATGGTGGCCGGCTGTGCATTACGACCGGGAACGCGGTTCTGGGGCAGGAAACCGGCGACGACAATCTGGATTCGGGCTCCTATGTCATGGTGTCAATTTCCGATACGGGCACAGGCATGCCGCAGGAAGTGCGCGAACGTATATTCGAGCCGTTTTTCACGACCAAGGATATCGGCAAAGGCAGCGGGCTGGGGCTCAGCATGGTCTACGGTTTCATCCGGCAGTCCGGTGGGCAGATTCTGGTTGACAGCCAGCAGGGAGAGGGCACGAGAATCCGTCTCTACCTGCCGCGAGCGAAAGGCGTGCGCCGCCAGGCCGGTATCCCGCAAGTGTCGTCAGCGTCTCATCCGCGCGGCCATGAGTATGTGCTTGTTGTAGAAGATGACCCCGACGTCCGTGCCTTTGTTGTCGCATCGCTTGAAAAACTTGGCTATCGGGTTTCATCCGCTGCGGATGGCCCGGAAGCGCTGGAAAAAATGGACAAGTTGCCGCCGCTCGACTTGCTGATCACCGATGTGGTCATGCCTCGGGGGATGAACGGCAAGGAAGTTGCCGATACAGTACGCACCCGTCACCCGGATGTCCGGATTCTCTATACCTCTGGTTATGCCCAGAGCGCGGTTGTCGAAACGGGCGATCATGTCACCTTCCTGCCAAAGCCTTATAAGCGCGCGATCTTGGCCCAGACCGTTCGCCGGTTACTCGACGCGGCCTGAAACGGGCTGGCCGCGCAAGATCCGGGTGGCGCATGCTGTCCCGTCCGGCAAGATGACGGTCGGAGGCACCCATGAAGCAAACGCATATCGTACCGGACTGGGCGCAAATCGAAACCGACCTGAACGGGCAGGGGCACGCGATTGCCACCGGACTGCTGGATCCTGATACCTGTGCCGCTCTGGTGGCCGGGTATGACGATGACGCGGCATTTCGAAACCGTGTCGTCATGGCGCGGCACGGTTACGGCCAGGGCGAATACCGCTACTTTGATTATCCCCTGCCGGACACCGTCGGGGCTTTACGCACGGCGCTGTATCCGACACTGGCGGCAATTGCCAACCGGTGGCAGGCGGTGCTCAATATCAACACGCGCTTCCCGACGGATCATGCCGATTTCCTGGCACGCTGCCATGCGGCAGGCCAGGCCAGGCCGACCCCGCTGCTGCTGCGCTACGGCCCCGGCGACTACAATCGCCTGCATCAGGACCTTTACGGCGATCATGTTTTCCCGCTGCAGGTTGCAATCCTCCTGTCCCGGCCGGTGCTTGATTTTGTCGGCGGCGAATTCATCCTCACCGAACAGCGTCCCCGCATGCAGTCCCGCGCCGAGGTAGTGCCGCTGGCCCAGGGAGACGCCGTGATCTTCCCGGTTCGCCATCGCCCGGGCCAGGGCAAACACGGCTATCATCGCCTGACCATGCGCCACGGCGTCAGCCGGGTGCGCGCGGGCATGCGGGTCACGCTTGGAATTATTTTCCACGATGCGGCCTGAAAGTCGGTATCGGGAGCCTTCTTAAGGTGGTCTTAACTAAAAGGGTGCAATATTAACGATTGGTGCCGTTAACTGATTTATTCGAAGGTTCGTTGACTAAAATAGCCCACAAGTAGAATCGGAGCGCTTTTCCGCAAAGGAAAGGTACTATAATAATGAACCGATCGAGAAACTGACTTGGTACTCGTCGAAACACTGGCGGAACTTGCGAAAGGCGCTGGACTTTTCGTCCTCCTGTTCTTTGTGATTTCGCGTACCGGCGACAGGTTCGACGACAGGCCGATTATCCGAAGCCTGGTTAACGGAACCCTGTTCGGCGCCGCGGCCGTTATCGGCATGCTGATGCCGCTGGCGGCGACCCCGGGACTGGCCTTCGATACACGCACGCTGTTCATCGGCATCGGGGGTGCCTTTGGCGGGGCGGCTGTTGCGGTTATTGCCGCCGCGATGGCGATTGCCTGCCAATTGATACTTGAGGGACCGGGCGAGGTGGCCGGCCTGGCGGTCATTGTGACGTCAGCGCTTATCGGCACCGGCTTCTGCCGGTTGCGAAAACATATGCGCCCTGCGCCGCGTATATGGCATTCTCTGCTGTTCGCCTTCGTGCTGCATGTGGCCGCACTCTTCTGGCATTTTGTCCTCCCCGGAACTTTCCCGTTCGACCTGGTCCTGACTGCCGGGTTCGCGATGCTGGTCACATTCACACCCGCGACAATGCTGCTGTATGTGCTGTTGATGGAAATCGGTGGCCGCGCCGCCGAGCGCAGGACGCTGCAGGCGTACGGCGCCGATTACAGCAGAATTCTGGGTAGCATGAAGAATATGTTCTTCCGGGTTGATACTGACGGCGTCTTCACCAGGGTTTCGCCGTCGGTCACTCCGCTTCTCGGTTATCTGCCGGAAGAAATGGTCGGGCGCGCGGCATCGGATTTTTATGTCGAACCGTCGGATCGTGAAGTATTCCTTTCGGCAATGGCGGCGGGCGGCGGCAGGGTCCGGGATTATGAGATGATGCTGCGCGCCAAGGACGGCAGTTCGGTGCAGCTTTCGATGACCTCCTATTATCTGTACGACGCGGATGGCACCTATATCGGAATTGAGGGTATTGGCCGTGATTTCTCGGACCGCCGGCAGGCCGAAGAGCGGGTGCATACGCTTATCGAGCGGCTCAGCCTCGCGACCAGGGCCGGCGGGATCGGCATCTGGGAGCGGGACATTGCAACGGGAACCGTCGTCTGGGACCGCAAGATGTGCGAAATGTACGGGCTCCCCGGCGACGGATATACCGGGACGCCGGATGTCTGGAAAAGACGCTTGCACCCCGATGACGTGGCGCGCGTTGCCAGTGAAATTGACGATGCAATTGCATCGAAGGATGAATTTTCCCTGGCCTTCCGCACCCGCTGGCCCGATGGCAGTATCCGGCATATTGAAAGTTACGCCATCGTGCGTCGCGATGCCGGTGGCGTTCCGTTGCACCTGATCGGTATGAACCGGGACATCACCGAAAAGGTGGAAGCCGAGCAAAGGCTGGTTGAGTCGCAGAAGATGGAAATGGTGGGGCAACTCACTGGCGGTCTTGCGCATGACTTCAATAACCTGCTGGCGGTGATCCTGGGCAACCTGGAATTCATGGATGACCATATTGAACCGGACTCGACGCTCGATTCCCTGAAGAAGGGGGCATTGCGTGCCACGCTGCGCGGCGCGGACCTGACCCAGCGGCTGCTGGCCTTCTCCCGCAAACAGGCGCTCCGTCCGGAATATACCGATACCGACCGTCTCATTCAGGAACTCAGCGAGCTGATGCGGCGGACGCTGGGCGAACAAGTCGAGATCGAATGCCGTCTGAAGGCAGACCAGCACAGCATCATGATCGATCCCGGCCAGCTGGAGAATGCGTTACTCAATCTGGCGATCAATGCGCGTGATGCCATGGTCGGTGGCGGCAGGATCACTATCGAAACGGCGAATACGGTGCTCGGCGCCGATGATCTCGAAGGTAAGGAAATAGACGACGTAACGCCGGGCCCGTATCTCGTGATTTCCATTTCTGATTCCGGATCCGGCATGCCCGACAGTGTGCGCGAGCGCGTCTTTGAACCATTCTTCACAACCAAGGAAGCCGGCAAGGGCAGCGGCCTTGGCCTGAGCATGGTCTATGGTTTCGTGAAACAGTCGGGCGGACAGATCACGATCGACAGCCGGGCAGGCGCTGGCACGAAAATCCGTCTCTACCTGCCGCGCACAAAACATGCTCCCCGTCAGCTGCCCGCCGCCGCACACCATGTGCAGCGACCCAGTGGCACGGAATGCGTGCTTGTGGTTGAGAATGATCCGGATGTCCGCGACCATCTGGAGGCGGCGCTGCAAATGCTCGGTTACCAGGTCGCCACGGCGAGCGATGGTCCCGCGGCGATGGCCCTGCTGGACAAGCTGCCGGCGCTGGACCTGCTGATCACGGACATTGTCATGCCGCGGGGCATGAATGGACTGGACGTCGCCGAAAACGTGCGCAAGCGCTATGCGGGCGTCCGGATTCTTTACACGTCCGGGAATGCGGATCAGGCGGTCGGGACATCCGACAAGGCGGATAACAGTGTCGCGTTCCTGCCAAAGCCCTACCGGCGCACGGTTCTGGCGCAAACCATCCGCCAATTGCTGGACGCGGCGTAGCAGCCCCTGTCGCGCTTTCTGAAAGCGCGACAGGGGCTCACTGGATTGCCTAGATTATTTTCCCTCGTAACGTATCAAGGATCGGTTCGTAGACCGCGTCGGCGATGGCCGCCAACTCGTCCTTCGTGCGGTTCTGGATCGGGTGCGGGACCCATTTGATCGCCGGTTCGAAGCCAAGCGATTTTGCCTGCGAGGCGGCCGCGGGCATGAACTCCGTGGTGGCGACGATGACGCCGGGAATGCCGAGTTTGTCGAGCGTGTTGATGTCATGCAGACTGCACGACGTACACGAGCCTCAATCCGCGAGCCCTTCGACGACGATGTCGGCCTCGCTGACGATGGCCTGGACGATATCCTGCGCGGCGTTCTTGGAATTGCTGGCCTTGCGGTAGCGCTTGACGACGAAGCCCTGCGACACGAAGCGGGTTTCCAGCGTGTCGAGGAACTCGTCGCTGCGTTCCTTCGCGATGTCCAGCAGCGCGATGGTCTTGCCGGTGATATCGGCGGGAAACGGCACCGGCGTGCGCAGCGTCGAGGACGCCTCGCTCGTCGGGTCCCGCATGAACAATTCTTCTGCCATACTCAGAACTCCTTGGTTACAGGTTGGATTTCATCGTGATTCCGGCCGCCGCTCCAGCCGCCGATAATGGCGGACAGCAGCCCGGCGGTACCGCCGCAACGCACGATCAGCAGACCGTGGTCGCGCCAGAATTTCGGCATCATGTCTTTCATCTTCTCCGGCGAGACGCCTTCGGGCACGCAATGCGCGCCCTGCACCAGGTCCTTACCGGGGCGGGTGGTGTATTCATGCAGCTTCTCCTCGATCTTCGCCCGGTCCCAGCCGTCCTGTTCGAAGATGCGGTAATGTTCCGGCGAGATGCACAGGATCACGTTCGGCGTCTGCACCACCTTGGGGTGGATGTCGTTGACCAGTTGCATCGCCAGCGACCGCGCCAGTTCCTCGCCGGTACGCGAGCGGTTGTCGGAGAAGCTGGTCAGCCCGTGCCCCTGATGCAGGGTGACGGCGTTGCTGCCCGGCTTGCAGCCGCGCGCGATGTGCAGCGGCGTCCAGGTGGAATCGGTTTCATCTTCGGCGAAGCAATAGGTGAACTTGCCCGGGTTGCCGAACACGGCCCGGTCGATTTCGCCCGGCCGTCCGCCGCCGACATTGCGGATGATCAACTGTAATGTGCGGCCGATGGTGGCGTTGGCGCGGTTGCCCTGGCCCAGGCAGTTATGCCCCCAGTTCATGCCGATCTGCTTGGTGATCGGCCCGTTGACCACGATCACCGGGCCGGAATAGCTGAGCGTGCACAGTAAGCCATGCATGCAGAATTTCGGGTCCAGCGCCGCTTCGACCACCGCCAGCACCACCGGCATGTATTCCGGCAGGCAGCCGGCCATGACCGCGTTGATCGCCACTTTCTCGACCGTGCATTCCTTCATGTCCGGCGGGATGATGCCGACGATCTCGTCCGGCTTGCGCGGGGTGCCCTGCAGCATGCGCAGGATGCGCTCGTCGGTCGGCGGCACGATAGGCAACCCGTCGGTCCAGCCCCGGCTGAACGCCTGCTCGACCGGGTCGTCCCAGCTGGAATAGGTGATCTTGCGCGCCTTCATCGGCACCTCGCCGTAGCGCGCCTGCAGCAGTTCATGCACGCCGGGTTCGACACTTTTCGACCCGCAGCCGGGCTGGTTTTCCGGAAGGCCTTCTCCCAGCCCCTGGATGCCGGTCAGTTTCTCCCAGTCTTCCCGGTTCCAGCCAAATGTGCGTTCCACTTCCTGCCCCTTCTCGCGGCGAATCAGGGTGGGCACGAATTCGACGTCGTGATGGAAAGACTGTTCCAGCGTTGTGTCATCGACCACCCCGGCCATGCCGTCGGGAAAATTCGGGTCGTCCTGGCTATAGATGGTGAACGGCACGCCCGTATCCTTCAGGCGCTGCAGCACGGGCGCCACCAGTTCACAGGTCGGGCAATCCCGTTTGACGATGGCGATCAGGCCATCCGTTTGACTCGCCATACGGCTTCTCCGGTTGTTCTTTTACCGAAGCATAACCCCGCCGCTCAAAGATGCGAAGCAAAACGGGCGCCCGCGTGTTCCCGTCATGGATGCGGATGGAATTCGCACCGTATGCGTCGGCATGGCGAAAAAGCATCACTCCAGGAAAAAATGAATGCTGACGTATTTTCGGGATTGCAGGCGCGATCGTTATCCCCTAATTGACGATATCTAGACGCAAACGCACGTGCCGCTGGCCCATTGTGGTTTATGTAACGACGGACGCGTCCTTTTTGGTCTCACCGGGCATTGCCCGGACTGGAAGGGGTGTGACGATGTTAGCAGCTGATCCGGGCGTGCGCGCCCGTCTGCGCAAGGCTTCACGACGATATCCGGCAAATCCTTCGCTGAAAGCGAAGATTTCACTTGTTGCCGAGCCGGCGCAGGGCCTGCGCCTACCCCAGCGTCAGGGCGATATGCCGCCGCGGATTGCGGAATACCTGGCAAGTCATGAATTCGATGGCCCCTGTGTCGTGATCGATACCAATGTGATTGAAAACAGCTACATCACGATGGCCCGGGCCCTTCCGATGGGCCGCATTTTCTACGCCGTGAAAGCGAATCCGGCGGACGCGGTCATCGCGCGCCTGGCGGCGCTGGGCGCCTGTTTCGATACGGCGAGTCCGGCCGAGATCGACCTGTGTCTGCGCCATGATGTGGCTCCGGCACGGATTTCCTACGGCAACACGATCAAAAAGCAGCGGGACATCGAATACGCCTATGCCCGTGGTGTGCCCATGTTCGCCTTCGACAGCGATGCGGAGCTGGAAAAGCTGGCCGAATCCGCGCCGGGCGCAATGGTGTATTGCCGGGTGCTGATGGAATGCGAAGGCGCCGAATGGCCGCTGTCGCGCAAGTTCGGCTGCGAGCCGGAAATGGCGTTGCGCCTGCTGGTCAAGGCCCAGGCGCTTGGCCTCGACCCGTATGGCGTGTCCTTCCATGTCGGATCGCAGCAGACCGACCCTGGCGCGGGTGTCGCGGCTGTTCGAGGATGCCTCCCGCCTTGGCGTTGACCTGCGCATGGTCAATCTGGGCGGCGGGATGCCGGCACGATACCGATCCGATGTCCGCCCGCTCAACGATTATGCGGGTGCGATCATGGGCGCCATGACGCGCCACTTCGGACCGGCCCTGCCCGAAATGATTTTCGAGCCGGGCCGTTCGATTGTCGGGGATGCCGGTGTCATCCAGGCGGAAGTGGTGCTGATTTCGCGCAAATCCGATGATGACGCCAGGCGCTGGGTCTATCTCGATATCGGCAAGTTCTCCGGCCTCGCCGAAACCATGGACGAATCCATCAAATACCGCTTCGTCACCCCGCATGACGGTGGCGCGACCGGCCCGGTCATTCTGGCGGGACCGACCTGTGATTCGGCGGATATTCTTTATGAAAAGGTAGCGTATGAACTGCCGCTGGACCTGAAAATCGGGGACAAGGTCCAGATCCTGTCGACCGGCGCCTACACCACGACGTATTCCGCGGTCAATTTTAACGGGTTCGCGCCGCTGCAGTCCGTTTGCATTTAGATTCCGGGCCGGCATCGGGCCGGTAACCGGCGTTTTTCGCCAGGGCTTCGTTCGGGATCCGGATAGGTTTCCCTTGCGAGCCCTGTTAATATTGCAGGAATGGTTGCGCGGTATTGTGTTACAATCATTCCTTTTCTGCAGGAGATTCCAGTTGTTCGAAGTCACGGCGGAATGCCGGATAACGTTTGATGATCCCGTGCGGTATCGTCATGCCTCCTGATTCGGACGTCATCGCCGGTACTCCCGCCGATGTTGAATCCTGGCTGGCGGATCACGCGGAAATCGCCAGCCTGCAGGTCGCGGTCTGCGACCTGAACGGCATTCTCCGCGGAAAGCGCATTCCCGTGGAACAGATTGCAAAGGTTCTGGACGGCAGTATCCGGATGCCCCTGTCGATCGTCGGTGTCGATATCTGGGGTGAGGATATCGTCGGCAACCGGCAGGTTTTCGCGAATGGCGATTCGGACGGCTACTGCATCCCGACCGGGCGGGGGGTGATCCCGGTCAACTGGACGTCGCGGCCCAGTGCGCTGATTCCCCTGTGGATGTTTGAGGAAGGCGCGAAGCCGTTTCTCGCGGACCCGCGCCAGGCGCTGGCCCGGATACTGGAACGCTATCGGGAACTTGGACTGCGGCCGGTCGTGGCGACCGAGCTTGAATTCTATCTCGTCGACCCGGAAGCGGACAGCGCGGTGCCGCCGATTTCCCCGTATACGGGGAAGCGTCTCGATTCGGACGCGATCCTTTCCATCGACGAACTCGACGATTTCGGCGAGTTTTTCTGGGATGTTTATCAGGAATGCGGCAGGCAGAATATCCCGGCCGACGCGGCGGTAGCGGAAAACGGCGTCGGCCAGTTTGAAATCAACATGCGGCATACCGACGACCCGTTGAAAGCGGCCGATGATGCGGTTCTGTTTAAGCGGCTGATCAAGGGCGTCGCGCGCAAGCACCAGTTTGCGGCAACCTTCATGGCCAAGCCTTACGGTACGCGTTCCGGCAACGGGTTCCACGTGCATTTCAGCCTGCTCGACGAAAACGGCAGGAACGTGTTCGACAACGGGACGGCTGAAGGCTCGCCGGTGCTGGCCCGTGCGGTCGCCGGACTACTGGCCGGGATGGCGGAATCGACGCTGGCCTTCGCGCCGCATTTCAATTCCTACCGCCGTTTGCGCCCAGATACTCATGCGCCGACCTCGGTATCCTGGGGATACGAGAACAGGACCACGGCCATTCGTATCCCGGGCGGTGAGAATGCATCGCGCCGTATCGAACACCGTGTCGCGGGGGCGGATGCGAATCCGTATCTGGTCATGGCGGCGATCCTCGGCGCGGCCCTGTACGGCATTGAAAACAAGCTTGTGCCGCCGCCGCCGTTCCAGGGCAGGGCCTATTCCGAACGCTTCCCGAAGCTGCCGGCGGACTGGGCGTCCGCGGTGAACGCCTTCGAGGACGGGGAGATCATTCCCGCCTTCTTCGATGAATCGCTGCAATCCATGTTCGTCGCCTGCAAGCGGCAGGAAATCGCCGGTTTCGCCTCCAATGTCACCGACTTCGAGTTCGGCGCCTATCTCGAGATCGTATGATGGCCGGACATGCGCGCCCCTATGCGGGTGACGGGTCCTACCCGGAAAGCTATTACGCGGCGTCGGCGAATATCGTCCGCACACCGGTTTCCCTTGCCGGTGATGAGACGGCGGATATCTGCGTTATCGGCGCGGGCTATTCCGGCCTTTCCGCCGCGATCCACCTGGCGGAGAAAGGCTACGGCGTCACCGTCGTC
>CAXBEC010000018.1:0-14258 GCA_963974145.1 uncultured Alphaproteobacteria bacterium
CACCCATGGCCATGCGGTCGGGGATGCGGTGCTGCAGGAACTGGCCCATCGTGTCAGCAGTAATCTGCGCAGTTTCGACACAGTGGCGCGTATGGGTGGTGAAGAGTTTGTCATCGTTATGCCCGACACGAATGTCACCATTGCCTGCGCCGTTGCGGAACGCCTGCGGCACGATATCGAGGCGACGGGATTTACGGCGCCCGGCCTGTCGGTGAAACTGCCGATCACGATAAGTATCGGCGTGGCATCCGCGCAGAAATCGGGAAACACGTCTGAATCGATTCTGAAACGCGCCGATGACGCGCTTTACCGGGCCAAGGAATCGGGCCGGAACATGGCGGTTCTTTCCACCGACGACGGGTATGAAACCATTACACCGGATTTGGGGAAGACGGCGACGAGCGGCGCCGGCTGACCGACACGACGGGAAATGATCCCGCTGCAGCATGCAAAAAGCCGCACTCTTTCGAGCGCGGCTTTTTTATTTCCTCGGACCGGAAGGTCCGGGCCGGCGCGTTGCCTGCTTACTTGATGCGGCCTTCCTTGAAGGTCACATGCTTGCGCACGACCGGATCGTATTTCCGCATTTCAAGCTTTTCAGTCTGCGTGCGCGGGTTCTTCTTGGTTACGTAATAGAAACCCGTATCCGCAGTGCTGATCATCTTGATCTGAATTGTGCTTGCCTTGGCCATATCTACGATTCCGTCGCTGAAGTGTCAGTTGGCGGCACATTACTGCGCCGCAGGGGCAAGTCAAGCCTATTCCGTTGTAATCAGCCGGGTACTGCGGCGGTTGAACATGCGTTTTACCGGCCGGTTCGGGTCCGGGGCGGGGTTTTCACGCCAGTGTTCAATGGCTTCCGACAGGGCCAGGTGCGTGACCGTCATCAGGTTGAAATCCGCCAGGGCGACCGCCGCGGGGCGCCAGCCGATATCCTCCAACTCCGTGGTATGCTGCAGCTTGCCATGCGTTGCGGCGCCGTCGGCAAGAAAGAAACGGGTGTTGAACCGGATCGGATTGCGCGCCGGGGTGATTGCACGCAGGATGTAATGCAGCTGTCCGGGAGCGGGCCGAAGGTTCGCGGCGGCATAGGCGGCATGCAGCGGTGAACGGTCGTGATCGCTGACGTCACCCGGTTCCCCGATCAGCAGCCCGGTTTCCTCCCAGGTTTCCCGAATCGCCGCCCATGCGAGGGCCTGCGCGCGCCGGGGCGGACAATGCCGCCGCATCTGGGCCAGGACGTCATGACGCAGGGGAAAGGGCTCTGCCTGCGCGGCGTCGGTACGATCGACCCGGCCACCGGGGAAGACATACACCCCCGGCATGAACCGGGCGTTCAGGCGGCGACGCCCGAGCAACACTTCAGGGTCTTTTCGTGTGCCGCGCAACAGGACAACACTGGCCGCATCATGGGGGTGTGCAGGCCGTTTCTTTGCGGTTGATTGGGGGGCGGGATCGGTCATGAGGTCAACTCCGGGCGGACAGGGCGGTTAACTGAAGGGCCCGCTGATACAGGCCTGGTGTTTCAAGGATCTTCTTGGCGACCTCGATGTCAATATCGGTACCGCCATGCGGCTGCCAGGGACAGAGGGTCTTGATGGTTTCCAGTTGTGCCGGATCGGCGCTATCCGCCGTTCGGCGCATTCTGATGTGGCGCAGTGCCTCTCCCTTTTCCAGGGCGCGTTGCAGCACGGTCGCGGCATCGTCCGAGTGGCTCGTGCAGACTGTCGGCATGACGCCGAGTTTGTCCAGAACATAACCGGACGGCGTCACCAATCGGGCCCAGGTCAGGATCAGGTCGCCATCATTGGGCAGGCGAAGGACCGTCTGGACCGTACCCTTGCCAAAACTCCGGCTGCCGATCAGGACGGCGCGTCCCAGGTCCTGCAATGCTGCGGCGAGGACTTCCGATGACGATGCGGATGCGCCATCGATCAGGATCACCAGCGGAATATCCCGGCCGATCATGTCTGGTGTCGCGTCGAAAATCTGCTGGCTGTCCGGATGGCGGCCCCGGGTCGAACTGATCCTGCCCTGCATCAGGAAAAGATCGGCGGCGTCCACGGCCTGGTCCAGAAGGCCGCCGGGGTTCCCGCGCAGGTCGATGACGATCCCCGCCAGCGCGGCGCCGATTTCCGTCTTTGATCGACGGACGGCTTCGCTTAATTCACGTGTTGTGTCCTGATTGAAGCCGGTCATGCGCAGATAGGCGATCCGCTCTTGGCGTTCGTAAAATACCGTAACCGGGATGACTCGTTCCCGAGACAGTGTCACGTCAATGGGGTCGGCAACCCCCGTACGGCGCAGCGTTATGAGGATAACTGAATTAATCGGCCCGCGGAGCCGTTGCACGATGCTTCCCAACGGCATGCCGCGCAGGCTAACGCCATCGGCTTTGGTTATGATGTCGCCTTCGATAATCCCGCCGCGGGCGGCCGGCATGTCGTCCGCCACGCGCTCGATTCGGGCCCCGTCGGCATCGCCGACGATGGAAATGCCGATACCGCCAAATCCCTCGCGGTCTTCCCTCTGGCGCTGGGCCGCTTCAGCGCCGGCATAGCGCGAATACCGGTCAAGACCGGAAAGCTGGCCATCGATCAGAGTCTTGAACAGGTCTTCGCGGCTGGTTGACTGCAGCCGCTGTGATACGTCCGTGCCGTCTTCGATCAGGCGCTCCATGACCGCGCCCCAGGTTTCGTAATCGTTGACGGAGGCTGTCGGTGCTGCCGCCACGGTCGTGCCGTTGATCAACAGCCGAATGTCACCGTTCTGCCGCTCGATACTGGCCGCCGGGTCCAGCACCCGGATTCTCTCCAGGCCCGCGAGTGCCAGCGCGTTGACGGGTTGCTCTTCGATATAGATTTCCCGCACATTCTCCAGGACAGCAGAGAACATTCTTGCAATGTCGCCGGGCGGTTTTGCCTGCCGCTCCGCTTCGGACGTCATGCCGCATGCCGTTGTCAGAAGAAAAATTGACGCGGCGCCGACCCGGAGCGCGGTCGTAACCCGTTTTCCAAATGCGAGTGATCGCATCGGAACGATATGCCGTAAAACTCGGTTCATGGTGCTCTGAACTGTGGCGCGTGGCTAAAATTAGTCGCACGAACGCAAGATTGCCACAGGATAAGGGCTTACCGGCGGCTGCGGCCCGGCTTTTTTTTACGCCCGGACTTGCTGCTGCGGAACCCGGGCCGTTTTTTTGCCGACCTCTTGCCGGTGATATTGGCGCCGTCCGTCTCCAGTTCGAAGACGAGGCCGCCGGTATCCGTATTCGCTTCGCTGAGCTTGACCATCACGGCTTCGCCCATTGAAAATGTGCGGCCGGAATCGCGGCCGACCAGCCGGTTCAGCTTGTCGTCATGGTCGTAGTAATCCCAGGGCAGGGTGCTGATCGGCACCAGCCCGTCGGCGCCGATATCGTCAAGCGTGACGAACAGGCCAAACCGTGTGACGCCACTGATGCGGCCGGGAAACTTGGCGCCGACGCGGTCTGACAGGAACGCCGTGACATAGCGTTCGCGCGCTTCACGTTCGGCGGCTTCCGCGCGCCGCTCGGCGATGGACAGTTTCTCGCCCATTTCCTCGAATCGCTCGCCCTCACCGGCGGGCAGGCCGCCGTCGCCCAGGCGGTGGGCGGCGATCAGCGCACGATGCACCAGCAGATCGGGGTAGCGGCGAATAGGCGAGGTGAAGTGGCAGTAGCGCTGCAGCGCCAGCCCGAAATGGCCCGGATTGTCAGGGCTGTACACGGCTTTGGACTGGCTGCGCAGGACCAGGTCGTTGACCAGTTTTGAATTCCCGTCCGTGGCCGCGCGCTGCAGGATGCCGGAAAAATGAATCGGCCGGACCGCGCCTTTGATCAGCTTGTAATCCAGCGCCGCCAGCGCCTGACGCAGGGCTTCCAGCTTCTCCAGCGACGGCGTCTCATGCGCCCGGTACATAACCGGCGCGCCTTTTGCCTCCAGGCTTTCGGCCGCTGCAACATTGGCGGCGATCATGAATTCCTCGATCAGCTTGTGGCTGTCATACCGGACGCTGGGGGAAATCTTTGCGACATGCCCGTCATCGCCAATGCTGATCGCCAGCTCCGGCAGGTCCAGGTCCAGCGTGCCGCGTTTTTCGCGGGCCATGATGAGCGCCTTATACGCGCCGTAGAGCGGCTCTATAACCGTCTCCAGCAAGGAACCCGTCGTGTCGTCCGGATAGCCGTCCCTGGCTTTCTGAACCTGATCGTAGGTCAGGCGCGCTGCCGACCGCATCAGTCCCCGCATGAAAACGTGTTTGCGCAGGTTCCCTTCCTTGTCGATCGTCATGCGAACGGCCAGGCAGGGACGGTCTTCATTCGGCAGCAGGGAACACCAGCCGTTGGAAATCTCCTCCGGCAGCATGGGGACGACCCGGTCCGGGAAATAGACCGAGGTGCCGCGCTCATAGGCATCCCGGTCCAGCGCCTCGCCCGGTCTTACATAGGCGGCGACATCGGCGATGGCGACGATAATTTGCCAGCCGCCCTTGCCGTCCTCATCCGGCGCCGCCCAGACCGCGTCGTCGTAGTCACGGGCATCCGCGCCGTCGATGGTCACCAGCGGGATATCGCGCAGGTCGGTGCGGCCTTTCACCCCGATCGGACCGGCCGCGGCGGCCTGCGCCAGCGATTCGGGGCTGAATTCCGTCGGGATTTCGCGGCTGCTGATGGCAATCAGGCTGTAGGTGCGCGGGTCACTGATCGGACCTATCCGCTCGACGACCCGGGCGCGGGTGCTGCCGCGTCCTTTGGTCAGCAGTTCGATGGTAACGACCTCGCCGCTTTCCGCGCCGTTGCGGTCTTCGGGGGCGACCGTGTATTCGCTGGCGCGTCCGCGCGTCGTCGGCCGGATCACGCCGGCATGGTCCCGTTGTTCGTAA
Organism: uncultured Alphaproteobacteria bacterium; assembly: GCA_963974145.1. Classification (GTDB taxonomy): domain Bacteria; phylum Pseudomonadota; class Alphaproteobacteria; order UBA8366; genus MarineAlpha4-Bin1. The sequence goes on from CAXBEC010000018.1 coordinate 4,906, forward strand.
ATGCCGAGCATGACTTTCGGCCCACTGCCCAGGATGCGGATCGCTTCGGCGGTATAGGTGTTCTTGCCGGTGCGTTCGACATTGGCGAGGACTCGGTCGCCCCTGCCGGGAGCCGGTGTGCGGCGACGACCGGCACGCAGGTAGATCGTCGGCGGCGGGGTATCCTCATCCCAACGCGATGGTTTGCACAGGACCTCGCCATCGGAATCGATACTGACAACGTCGATGATCAGGACGGGGGGCAGGGTGCCGGCCGGGCGGACCTGGCGCTTGCGGCCGCGATCCAGCAGGCCTTCATCCTGCAATTCCTTCAGGACCGACTTTAACGCGATGCGGTCGCTGCCGCGCATGCCGAAGGCGCGTGCGATTTCGCGCTTGCCAACGGGCGCAGGACTTTCATTGATGAAGTCGAGTATTTGCCGCTTTGTCGGTACCGGCGCTTTTGCAGTCACTATTCGGCCGTCGCTTCCTCAGCCGCCTTGGTCTTTTTCGCCGCGGGTTTCTTCGCGGCTGCCTTGGTGGATTTGGCCTTTGGCTTGGCCTTCTTTGCCGCGGGTTTCTTCGCTGTCTTCGCTTTGGCTGCTTTTTTGGCCGGCGCCTTCTTGGCCTTGGCCTTAGGCTTGGCCGGGGCCTTGGCCGCGCGCGCCTCGATCAGCGCAATCGCCTGTTCGAGGGTCACCGAATCCATTTCGGCATCACCGGGAATGGTTGCGTTGATTTTTCCGCATTTCACATAAGGGCCGAAGCGGCCCTTGCGGACCGTCACGGGATTGCCGTCATGCTCGCCCAGTTCGCGCCCGGTGCTGCGCGATTTTGCCTCCGCCATCACAACAACGGCACGATTGAGGCCGATCGTCAGCACATCGTCGTCGCCCTTCAGCGAGGCGTATTTCGGACCGAGCTTCAGATACGGGCCAAAGCGTCCCAGGCCCGCGGTAATCATTTCACCGGTTTCCGGGTCCGGGCCGACATCCCGTGGCAGCGAGAGCAGCTTGAGCGCGATTTCCAGCGTGACGGAATCGGGCGGCATGTCCTTGGTCAGCGATGCGCGTTTCGGTTTCGGCGGAGCCTTCTTGCCCTTTTCCTTTTCGGCCTGTTCGCCGATCTGGACATAAATGCCGTAGGGGCCCTTGCGCATCGAGACATCAAGGCCGGTTTCAGGGTCCTGACCCAGGACTACCGGACCTTTGGCCAGTTCGTCGTCGCCTTCGCCATTCTCGCCGAACCGACGCGTGTATTTGCATTCCGGATAATTCGCGCAGCCGATAAAGGCGCCGAACTTGCCGAGCTTCAGGTTGAGGCGGCCGGCGTTGCAGGCGGGGCACATCCGCGCCGCCGTATCGTCGCCATTCTCATCTGCCGGAAAGAAATGGGCGCCCAGGTCTTCGTCCAGCGCATCCAGAACCTGCGTAATCGACAGGTCCTTGGTACCGTCGGTAGCCTGGGAAAAGGAATCCCAGAAATCACGTAGAACCTTCTTCCAGTCGATTCGCCCGCCGGATACATCGTCGAGCTGCTCTTCCAGATCCGCGGTGAAATCATATTCGACATAGCGCTGGAAAAAATTGGACAGGAAGGCGGTGACCAGCCTGCCCCGGTCTTCCGGTTCAAAGCGGCGTTTTTCCAACCTTACGTAATTGCGGTCCTGCAGCACTTTCAGGATAGAGGCGTAGGTGGACGGCCGACCGATGCCGAGCTCTTCCATCCTTTTTACCAGGCTCGCCTCGGTAAAGCGGGGCGGGGGCTGGGTGAAGTGCTGTTCCGGCGTGACGGTCCCAAGCGCGGTTGCCTCGCCTTCTTTCAGCGGCGGCAGGCGGCGATCATTTTCGTCGCCTGAATCGGCGTCATCCTGGCTTTCGCGATACAGGGTGTAAAAGCCGTCAAATTTTACGACGCTGCCGTTGGCGCGCAGGGTCACGGCCTTGTCCGGCGACGTGATATCGACGGTCATCTGGTCGAGTACCGCGCTTTCCATGCTGCTGGCCACGGTGCGTTTCCAGATCAGCTCGTAGAGTTTCAACTGCTGCTCGTCGAGCAGTTTGGCCATTTGCGCCGGGCGACGGAACATATCGGTCGGCCGGATGGCTTCATGCGCTTCCTGCGCGTTCTTCGCCTTGGTTTTGAATACGCGCGGCGTTGCCGGCACGTACGCATCGCCATAATCCTGTGCGATCAGCTTGCGCGAGGCGCCGATGGCCTCGCCGCTCAGCGTTACACTGTCCGTCCGCATATAGGTAATCAGGCCGGTCGTCTCACCGTTGATTTCGATACCTTCATACAGGCGTTGCGCCAGCTGCATGGTCCGGCTGGTGCCGAATCCCAGTTTACGGCTGGCTTCCTGCTGCAGGGTCGAAGTCGTGAACGGCGGCGAGGGATTACGCCGGACCGTCTTGTTTTCGATTGTCGCGATACTGTATTGCCGGGCTTCTACGGCTTCCACCGCGCGTTTCGCGGCTGCCTCGTTGCCGATATCGAGCTTACCGAGCCGCTTGCCGTCGAGATGGGTGAGGCGGGCCGTGAAGTCGCTGCCGGCTGCCGATTTCAGTTTGGCGCCAACGGTCCAGAATTCATCCGCCCGGAAGGCCTCGATCTCGCTCTCGCGTTCACAGATCAACCGCAGGGCAACCGACTGGACCCGTCCCGCGGAACGGGACCCCGGCAGCTTGCGCCACAGTACCGGCGACAGAGTGAAGCCGACCAGGTAATCCAGCGCGCGGCGGGCCAGATAGGCGTCGATCAATTCGTGATTCAGTTCCCGTGGGTTGGCCATCGCGGCCAGCACGGCATCCTTGGTGATCTCGTGAAAGACAACGCGTTTTACATCGACGCCGTCCAGCACCTTGCGATCGGATAACAGTTCCTTGACGTGCCATGAGATCGCCTCGCCCTCGCGATCCGGATCGGTCGCCAGATACAGGTGATCGGCGCCTTTGAGCGCCTTGGCGATATCGTCGAGATGCTTGGCCGATTTCGAATCGATCTGCCACGCCATGGCGAAATCTTCGTCCGGCAGCACCGAACCATCCTTTGGCGGCAGATCCCGGACATGGCCATAACTGGCCAGTACCCGGAAATCCGAACCAAGATACTTATTAATGGTTTTCGCTTTAGACGGCGACTCAACGACAACGACATTCATACTTGCTACCGAACTGTAATTCTTCAAAGAATGGGCGAGTTAACCAAACCTGTATGCTGCCTCGGGCACCCCATCTGCTGTGCCGTCAGTCACACTTCGCATCAAGTTCTTTCGGGTCAATACTCCGCTGGAATTTGTGTGGTTAAAGGCGAAAGGCGTGAAAATCAAGGTATTCCGCTAATAATGAGATCGCTGCGAAGGTTTGGTGCATTTTGGTGACAGGTCCAATCACTTGGCCGTGAGCCAACACAGATAGGCCATGGTGGCCGTGTTTCAAGGTTCGATGAGTGTGACACGGTTGCCTGGAAGCCGTTCCAGTCGGCCGGCGATCTCCAGTTCCAGCAGGACGGTCCATACAACGGCAGGCGGCTGCCGGCTGTCCCGTATGATCTCGTCCACGGCTACCGGGACATGGCCCAGGCAATCGATAATCTCCTGGCTTTCCCCGCCGGTTACCTGGTCTGAGGTGGTGTCCGGCAACGGACCCTGGAATTCGGCTGCGGGCGGCTCGCGAAGCAACGCACCGCCTGATCTGTTCAGGGATTCGATAATATCGTCCGCGCTTTCCAGCAGGATCGCACCATTTCGGATAAGGTTATTGGTGCCTTTCGCACGGGGATCCACCGGAAACCCCGGAACCGCGAAGACGTCGCGCCCCTGTTCCCCTGCAAGCCGGGCTGTAATCAACGAACCGGATCGCAGTGCCGCTTCAATAACGGCTATTCCCGAGGACAAACCCGAAATGATCCGGTTACGGCTCGGAAAATGGCGGGCAATGGGTTCCGTCCCGGGTGGCATTTCCGAGACAACGGCGCCGTTTTCCAGGATGGCTTCGTAGAGTGCCTGATTTTCTTTCGGGTAGACGATATCGGCGCCGCCGGCGAGAACCGCGACGGTTTCGCCCGTCAGGCCGCCCTTGTGTGCGGCGGTATCAATTCCACGGGCAAGGCCCGAAGTGATGACGATGCCCGCTTCCGCGAGTTTCCGCGCCAGGCTTTCGGCGAACCGTCTTCCATTTGTGGATGCGTTTCGCGCACCGACGATTCCGATTGCGGGCTTTGCCAGTACTTTACTATTGCCCAATACGGTCAGCGCCGGCGGGGCATCGGGGATATTCGCCAGCGGGAACGGATAGTCCGGTTCGCCGAGAAACAGGTGCCGACCGCCGAGATTTTCGATGGCCGCGATTTCCCGTTCGGCATCGGCGACTGCGGCAATCCTCAGGGGTCGGTTACGACCGCCGCGTCGCGCCAGGTCGGGCAGGGCTTCCAGTGCCCGCGTGGCGGTTTCGTAGCGGTTGATCAACTGTCGATACGTAACCGGACCGATATTTTCCGATCGGATCAGCCGTAACCGGTCGATCCGTTCTCGTTGCTGCAAAGGGGACGAAGTGACGTTCATTTTAACAGGGTGTCGCAGGACCTGCCGAACAGTCAACCAAAGATATCAGGGGAACGATAAAAATTCGTGCCAAGGTTATAGGATTATATTGGGGAAAATGAATACAACATAAAAAAAGAGTAAAATAATTGTTTTAACAAAATTAAAATGTAATAAATGGCGCGGCTGAATTTCTTGTAAACAAGGTTCCAATTAATGTCATATTTTACAAATAGTTACGATAATGTTAAAACCAAAAACGATGGCAGTGATCCGTTGCGCGCCGCGATCGAACTCGAATTCCCGGGCCGCATTGTCCTTGTGTCTTCGTTCGGCGCCGAAGCTGCCGTATTGCTTCACCGGGTTGCGTGTATTGATCCATCCGTGCCAGTTATTTTCATCGATACCGGCAAGATATTTGGCGAAACCCTGCGCTACAGGGACGATCTGACCGCGTTGTTCGGGCTGACGGATGTACGGACGGTTCGGCCATTGCCGGAAGCTGAAATCCGGCAGGACAGGGCGGGTACGCTGTGGATGTCGCGGCCGGATGCATGCTGTTATTTCCGGAAGGTCGAGCCGTTGCAGCGGGCGCTGAAGGGGGCTGATGCCTGGATTTCAGGACGCAAGCGGCACCATGGCGGTGCGCGCGCGACCCTGCCGCTGCGCGAGACGGCGGATGGCCGGACCAAGATAAACGCGATGGCGGACTGGAACCCGGCGATGATTGAGGCGTATCGCACGACGCACGGCCTGCCACCGCACCCGCTGGTTGCCGACGGATATGCATCAATGGGGTGTATGCCCTGTACGACACGCGTGGCACCCGAAGATGATCCCCGCGCCGGACGCTGGTCGGGCAGCAACAGATCAGAATGTGGTATTCATCTGCCAATGCCGTCTGTTGCGTGATAGTGGGCCCACCCGACGGGAAGTCATTTGGGTGATGCTTACTAAAAAAAGCTGCTATTTTTTCATGGTTCCTGTCACCCGTAACGGCGCTAGCCGATCTGTACATTAGTAATGTCGAGGAAATCGTCGGTAAAATGTCTCTGTCCCATCTGGAAAACCTTGAAGCGGAAAGTATTCACATCATGCGCGAGGTTGTCGCCGAGTGCGAGAACCCGGTCATGCTCTATTCTATTGGAAAGGATAGTGCTGTCATGCTGCGACTGGCGATGAAGGCGTTTTATCCGTCCAAGCCGCCGTTTCCGCTGATGCATGTGGATACCACCTGGAAATTTCGGGAAATGATCGAGTTCCGCGACAGAATGGTCGCGGAATTGGGCGTGGACCTGATCGTTCATATCAATCAGGAGGGGGTGGCACAGGGAATCGGGCCGTTTTCGCATGGATCCGCCATTCATACCGATGTGATGAAAACGCAGGGTTTGAAGCAGGCGCTGGACAAGTTCGGCTTCGATGCCGCCTTTGGCGGTGCGCGGCGTGATGAGGAGAAGAGCCGCTCCAAGGAACGGATATTTTCGTTCCGCAGCAAGAACCACCGCTGGGACCCGAAGAGCCAGCGGCCGGAAATGTGGTCGCTGTACAATTGCCGCATTCACAAGGGCGAAAGTATCCGGGTATTTCCGTTGTCCAACTGGACCGAGCTTGACGTCTGGCAATACATCCAGGCGGAGGATATCCCGATTGTCCCGCTGTATTATGCGAAGGAGCGGCCGGTCGTCGAGCGTGACGGTACGCTGATCATGGTCGATGACGACCGCATGCCGCTGGCCCCCGGTGAAGTGCCGCAGATGAAGAAGGTGCGCTTCCGCACGCTGGGCTGTTACCCGCTGACCGGTGCGTTTGAATCCGATGCGACAACACTGCCCGATATCATCAATGAGATGCTGGTATCGCGAACCTCGGAACGCCAGGGGCGGGTGATTGATAAGGATGGCGCCGCCTCGATGGAGAAGAAAAAGCAGGAAGGGTATTTCTGATGGCGACGCAAACCATCGCGGCACAGGCCGCTGGCGATCTGGATGCGGCGGTTGAAATGACCCTGCTGCGCTTCATTACCTGCGGCAGCGTTGACGACGGCAAGAGCACGCTGATCGGGCGCCTGCTGTATGATTCCAAGCTGATTCTCGAAGACCAGATGGAAAGCCTGGTCGATGACAGCAGGAAGGTCGGCACCCAGGGGGATGATATCGATTTCGCGCTGCTGGTGGACGGGCTGGCGGCGGAGCGCGAACAGGGCATCACGATCGACGTCGCCTACCGCTATTTCAATACGGAAACGCGCAAGTTCATTGTCGCCGATACGCCGGGACATGAACAGTATACGCGCAATATGGCCACAGGTGCCTCGACGGCGGAACTGGCGATCATCCTTATCGACGCGCGCAAGGGAATCCTGACGCAGACACGGCGGCACAGCTATATCGTCTCGCTGTTAAAGGTGCCGCATGTCATCCTGGCCATCAACAAGATGGACCTGGTGGATTACGATCAGGCGGTTTTCGACAGAATATCAGCGGAGTATCGGGAATTTGCCCGCAGTATCGGGCTGACTGATGTGAGCTGTATTCCGATTTCGGCCCTGAAGGGCGATAACGTCATGGAGGCCAGCGCGGCAACGCCGTGGTATCGCGGTCCCGCGCTGATGCAGGGCCTGGAAACGGTAGATGTCGCCGTGAAGGATCTGAGCAAGCCGTTTTCGTTCCCGGTGCAGTGGGTCAATCGCCCGAACCTCGATTTTCGCGGGTTTTCCGGCACGATTGCCGGCGGGGTGGTTGCGGTGGGGGACGAAATCGTTGCCCTCCCGTCCGCACGGACCAGCAAAGTGACGCGGATCGTGACCTATGATGGCGATCTCGATCGCGCCGAAGCAGGGCAAGCGGTGACTCTGGTTCTGGCGGATGAAATTGATATTTCGCGGGGCGACGTAATTGCTGCGCCGAAAAACCGACCCGAAGTCACCGACCAGTTCATGGCCCATCTGTTGTGGATGACAGACGAGCCGATGCTGCCGAGCCGTCCCTATCTGCTGAAGACCACCAACCGGACGGTTTCCGCCTCGATTACCGCGCTGAAGCACAAGGTAAATGTGAACACTCTGGCAGAGGAAGCCGGCCGCTCGCTGACGATCAACGAGGTGGGGGTCTGCAATCTCGCGCTCGAAGCGCCGATCGCATTCGATACATTTGCCGATAATCATCTGCTGGGGTCGTTCGTGCTCATTGACCGGATCACAAACGGTACGGTCGCCATGGGCATGATCGACCACGGTCTGCGCCGGGCGGAGAATATCCACTGGCAGGCCCAGACGGTCGACAAGGATGCACGGTCCAGGCTCAAACGTCAGAAGCCTGCCGTGCTGTGGTTCACGGGGCTGTCCGGCTCGGGAAAATCGACGATCGCCAATCTGGTCGAACAGCGCCTGTACCTGCGCGAAAATCATACTGTGATCCTGGATGGAGACAATGTCCGCCACGGGTTGAACCGGGATCTCGGCTTTACAGATAGCGACCGGGTGGAAAACATCCGCCGGATCGGCGAGACTTCCAAGCTGATGGCGGAGGCGGGACTGATATCCATCGTGTCCTTCATCTCGCCATTCCGGGCGGAACGGCAGATGGTCCGCTCCCTGCTGGAGCCGGGCGAGTTCGTCGAGGTCTTCGTTGACGCGTCGCTGGAACTCTGTGCCAGCCGCGATCCGAAGGGGCTGTATAAGAAAGCGCAGGCGGGTGAAATCAAAAACTTTACCGGCTTCGATTCACCCTATGAGGCGCCGGAAAATCCGGAAATAACGATCGACAGCGCGAATGTTTCGGCCGAACAGGCGGCAGACCAGATCATGGAATACCTGGCCTCGAACGGTTATCTGTCCGAAGTCTGAGGCGCTGTGCGGGAGTCTTTTTTCTTTGCGCCGATGCGCGGTTCCTCGCCGCGCAGGAGGCGCCGGATATTCGTCTTGTGGCGGTAGATGACCAGCATCGCGAGGATTGCGGCCACCACCGCGACGTCGGGCCCGGCCAGATACCAGGCATAGACCGGTGCCAGGCCGACACAGAGCATACCGGCCAGTGAGGAGAACCGCAGCGCGAGCGCAACGGCAAGCCAGGTCAGTCCGGCGGCCAGCCCGACCGGCCAGGACAGGGCGAAATAGGCGCCCAGCGTTGTCGCGACGCCCTTGCCACCGTTGAACTTCAGCCAGACCGGAAAGAGGTGCCCGAGCACTGCGGCCAGTGCCGCCCAGGGTGCCAGTTCCGGGGCGACGGCCATGGCGATCAGCGCGGCCGCCGCGCCCTTGCCGCCATCCAGCAGCAGTGTCGCCAGCGCCAGCGGCTTGTTGCCGGTCCGCAGGACATTCGTGGCGCCGATATTGCCGGAACCGACATTCCGGATATCGCCCAGCCCGGCAAGCCGTGTCAGTACAAGGCCGAAGGGAATTGATCCGAGCAGGTAGCCCAGCAGGATGGCAATGGCGGCTTCGGGCCGGATCAGGGTTTCGAGCATGAGATCGCTATGTCGCGGTGAAGATGGTGCGGCCCTCGACAAACGTGCGCATGGCCATGCCCTGCACGGGGCGATCATGGAAGGGCGAATTCTTGGATTTGCTCCGGAAATTATCCTCGTCGATTTTCCAGGGCCGGTCGGGGTCGAACAGCAACAGGTCCGCCGGCGCGCCGCGGCTTATCTGCCCGCCGGGCAGGCGTAGCAGGGACGCCGGTGCGGCGGTCACCTTGCCGAGTGCTTCCAGCAGGGTCAGGTAACCATTGTGATACAGTTCCAGGGTCAGCGGCAGCAGGGTTTCCAGTCCGATGATGCCGCATTCCGCCTGCAGGAAGGGAAGGCGCTTGGAATCCTGATCGTGGGGTGCATG
>CAXBEC010000019.1:0-13861 GCA_963974145.1 uncultured Alphaproteobacteria bacterium
GGGGCGAAGAGGAAGGTCTGCCGGCAAAATCCCTGGATCCCGCCGCACTCACTCGGTTGCGGGAGTATCGCTGGCCGGGGAACGTCCGGGGACTGGAAAACCTGATGCGACGGATTGCGGCACTGTATGCCGAGGAACGCATTGGAATTGATGTTATTGAGGCGGAATTGCTCGATGCAGAGGCCTCGGAAACAGATACGCCGGGCCTGCAAAGCGTGAGCCTTTCGGAAGCCGTGGAACAGCATCTGCAGACCTATTTCGACGCCCATAGCGATGGCCTGCCGCCGTCGGGTCTTTATGATCGGATTTTGCGGGAAGTCGAGCGTCCCCTGATAACTTTGTGCCTTGGCGCAACGCGGGGGAACCAGATAAAGGCCGCGGATCTGCTTGGCGTGAACCGCAATACGCTGCGCAAGAAAATCCGGGAGTTGGACATCCAAATCATGCGCGGCGTAAAATGAGCGTGAACGAATCGGATGTCCGATTCGAACCCGATGGCGTATTTTCCGGTACCCGCTGTAGCTGGCATCGCCCATGACGGATAATGACTATAGTCGAGACGACCAGTAACTCGCTACGCGGCTTCCTGCACAGTGCCGGTCTATGGCTACGGCAGCGGCGGGTCGGTCGGATATTTGCCGTTTCCCTGGCTGTTATGGCCATTGTTGCCGGCATTGCGACCTATGTTCTGCTGACGCGATCGTCTTTTTCGCCGGATGCGGGCTCTATACTGATCCTGCTGAATATCGACCTTGTCGTGCTGCTGCTTCTGGCTGTCGTGATTACGCGCCATGTGGTTAAGATCTGGAGCGACAGGCGTCGCGGGTCGGCCGGTTCGCGTCTGCATGTACGGCTGGCGTTGCTGTTTGGGCTGATTTCGGTCGCACCGACCATTATCATGGCGTTGTTTTCCGCGCTTTTCTTCAATTTTGGTATCGAATCCTGGTTCAGTGACCGGGTCCGTACGGCATTACAGGAATCGGCGGCGGTCGCGGAGGCCTATCTGGAAGAGCACAAGCGCAATATCGTTGCCGATGCGCTTCGTATGGCCCGTGATATCGATAGCCAGGCACCGTCGCTTATCTACAATCAGGATCGCTTGATTCAGGTTGTCGGTATCCAGGCGCGGGTTCGCGAGTTGACGGAAGCTGTCGTCTTTACGGGCGGCGGTAAGGTCGTTGCACGATCCGGGTTGACGGGGGCACTGGAATTCGAACCGCTGCCGCCGGATGCGCTGGAAAAGGCGCGGGATGGCGAAGTTGCCGTGCTGACGAGCGCGAACGATGACCGGGTGCGGGCGCTGCTACGCTTGGACAATTTTATCGATAGCTATCTGTATGTTGGCCGTTTCGTGGACCCGGTCGTCCTGGGGCATGGGGAATTGACCAGAGGCGCGGTTGACCAGTTTGAAAGCCTGGAATTGCGGCGCGCGGACCTTCAGATATCTTTTGCGCTGATTTTCGCCATGATTGCCCTGCTTTTGCTGCTGGCGGCGGTATGGGTCGGTCTCAATGTCGCGACCAGTCTGTCCGGACCGGTCAGCGCCCTTATCCTGGCGACCGAAAAGGTCCGGGCAGGCGATATGTCGGCGCGGGTTCCGGTCGATGGCTCCGACAATGACGAAATCGATACGCTGGGCCGTGCTTTTAACAGGATGACGGGCGACCTCGACAGTAGCCGGCGGGAACTGATCGAGGCAAACCAGCAGATTGATGCGCGCCGGATTTTTACGGAAACGGTTCTTTCCGGCGTATCCGCAGGCGTGATCGGTCTCGACAGCAACGGCCGTATTACGCTGCCGAACAGTTCGGCGTCGCAATTGCTGGGCCTTGAACTGGAGCAGTTGCGGGGCGAACCGCTGGGAGAGGTTGTCCCTGAATTTCGCGCATTGTTTATCGAAGCACGGGGCCGGACCAGCGCAATTCCGACTGAGCAACAGGTGGTGGTAAAGCACGGCGCCGATCAGCGGACGTTGCTGGTGCGCATTGGTGCCGTTAAGGCCGAAAACGTGACGGCCGGATTTGTCGTTACTTTCGACGACATTTCCGATCTGCTTTCGGCGCAGCGAAAAGCGGCCTGGGCGGACGTTGCGCGGCGGATTGCGCATGAAATCAAGAACCCGCTGACGCCGATCCAGCTTTCCGCGGAACGACTGGCCCGGCGTTACCTGAAACAGGTCAACGATGAATCAGGGACGTTTCAGACCTGTATCGACACAATCGTGCGTCAGGTTGAAACAATCGGGCGGATGGTTGACGAATTCTCCAATTTCGCCCGGATGCCGGCACCCGTATTCCGTCGTGAAAACGTCAACGACCTGTGCCGGCAGGGCGTTTTCCTGCATCGAAACTCCCATCCGCATATCACCTATGATGAAAACCTGCCGGAGGAGGTTGTCTTTGCGGAATGTGACGGCCGCCAGATCAGTCAGGCCATTACGAACCTGCTGCTGAACGCCGCGGAAGCCATTGAAGGCCGGACAATCGAAGATCCACCACCCGGACATATCCGGCTATCTGTTTCGCGACTGGATGGCTTTCTTGAAATTTCGGTGACTGACAACGGCAAGGGACTGCCCGTGGAAGGACGCGAAAATCTGACAGAACCCTATGTGACGTCCCGTGTTAAGGGTACGGGGCTCGGACTGGCTATTGTCCGGAAGATCATGGAAGATCATCACGGGCATCTGATGCTGGAGGACTCACCTGACGGCGGCGCCCTTGTGCGGATTGTGTTCCCGGAAACCGTGCCGGTGCCAGGGCATCCCGCGGCTTTAGAAACGGAACAGGCTACCCGACATGGCGCATGACATTCTGATTGTCGATGATGAGGATGATATCCGTCAGCTTATCGCCGGTATTCTGGACGATGAGGGCTACGATACGCGACAGGCCGCCAGCAGCGCCGAGGCGTTTGCCGCGATCGCAGCGCGGCAGCCAAGCCTGATCATTCTGGATGTCTGGCTGCGCGAGAGCAGCCATGACGGGCTGCAAATGCTGGAAATCATCCGAAAAGAAAATCCTTTGCAGCAGGTCATCATGATCAGCGGTCACGGCACATTCGACATGGCGGTCTCTGCAACGAAGATGGGCGCCTATGATTTCATTGAAAAACCCTTCAAGACCGATGTCCTGTTGCATACGATTGGCCGCGCGGTAGAGGAAGCCCGGCTGCGGCAGGAGAATTCCGAACTGCAGGCGCATGCGATTGATCGGGTCGACGAACTGATCGGTGATTCGCCGGCTATTGTGCAGCTTCGTCAGGCGATAGAGCGGGTCGCGCCGACCGACAGCCGGATTCTGTTTACGGGCCCGGCGGGCGTCGGGAAGGGAGTTGTCGCCCGTATCGTCCATCGTCTTTCCGCCCGAAAAGAGGGGCGTTTCATCGTCCTCAACTGCGCCGGGCTGGAACCGGACGGGCTGGAGCCCGCTCTCTTCGGTACGGAAGCGAAGAACGGCGCCCCGCGCAGTATTGGCGTCCTTGAGGCGGCACATAAGGGGACGCTGCTGCTGGATGAAGTGGCGGACATGCCCCTGGAGACACAAGGCAAGATCACAAGGGTTCTGCATCGCAAGATTTTCGAGCGGTTGGGCGGTAAAAACGAAGTCGAAATCGACGTCCGGGTTCTGGCAACCACCAACCGCGATGTGCAGGCGGAAATCGAGGCGGGCCGGTTCCGTGAGGATTTGTACTATCGGCTGAATGTCGTGCCGGTCGCTGTGCCGCCCCTGGCAGACCGGCGGCAGGATATTCCGGAACTTGCCGCCCATCTGATGGAACGCCTGTGTCGCGCCAAGGGCCATTCGCCCTGCCGCTTGGCGGCGGACGCACTGGCGGCACTGCAGGCCTATGAATGGCCGGGCAATGTCTGGGAACTGATCAATGTGCTGGAACGCTTGCTGCTGCATGCCGATGCGGGAGTTGCGGTGCGCGCCGACGCGGTCGCAAGGGCGATCGGGCTGGGGGATTCGGATGTGGTGCGCGGCGACAGGGTCATGGATGTCATGAACCAGCCTTTGCGCGATGCCCGTGAATCGTTCGAGCGGGAGTATCTAGATTTTCATTTGACCCGCTTCAGCGGGAACATTAGCAAGACGGCTGAGTTCGTGGGCATGGACCGGGCGGCGCTGCACCGAAAGCTGAAATTGCTGGGGGTGCCGAACCGGGTGCAGCGGGCAAATAGCGATGCCGAATCCAAGGTAGATTGAATGAAGGTCATTATTTGCGGCGCCGGCCAGGTTGGGTTCAGCATTGCGGGATACCTTTCCCAGGAAAATAACGACGTAACGGTTATTGACCAGTCCGCCGAACTGATCGGAAAGATCAATGATTCGCTGGACGTGCAGGCGTTTGTTGGGCATGCGTCGCAGCCGGATGTACTGGAACGGGCAGGCGCTGCCGAAGCGGATATGCTGATCGCGGTCACGTTCGCCGACGAAGTGAATATGGTCGCCTGTCAGGTGGCGCATTCGCTTTTCAATGTGCCGACCAAGATTGCGCGTGTCCGGCACCAAAGCTACCTCAACCCTGTCTGGGCCGACCTGTTCAGTCGCGAGAACATGCCTATCGACGTGATTATTTCGCCGGAAATAGAAGTCGCGCGGGCGATACGGCGGCGTCTGGTCGTTCCGGGAACGATCGACATGATCCCGCTGGCCGAAGGCAAGGTACAGGCCATCGGGGTGCGGTGCGCAGAATCCTGTCCGATCATCAACACGCCGCTGCGGCAGTTGACGGAGCTGTTTCCGGATCTGGGTATTACCGTCGTCTGCATAAATCGCAACGGTTCACCGTTTATTCCGAAACCCAGCGATCAGATGGTTGCGGGGGACGAAGTATATTTCCTGGCCGATTCGACGCACGTTCCGCGCGCGCTGTCCGCATTCGGGCATGAGGAAGAGGAAGCACACCGGATCATCATCATCGGTGGCGGCAATATCGGGCTGAACCTGGCGCAGGAAATCGAACATCAGGATGGCATCACGGCGCGTCTGATTGAATTGAGCCGGGAACGTGCCCGATTTGTGGCCGAAGCACTGCCGGCAACCAATGTTATCCTCGGCGATGCGCTGGATTCCGTTATACTCGACGAAGCGGGGGTTGCCACGGCCGACACTGTTATCGCCGTGACCAATGATGACGAGACGAATATCCTCGCCTCGCTGCTGGCCAAACGATACGGCGTCGAGCGCGCGGTCACGCTGATTAACAGTACCGCTTATGCGCCGCTCATCACGACGCTCGGGATTGACGTGGCGGTCAGCCCGCGCGCCATCACGGTCTCTACCATCCTTCAGCATATCCGCCGCGGCAGAATCCGTTCGGTGCATTCGCTGGTCGACGGGTTTGCGGAAATAATCGAGGCCGAAGCGCTGGAAACGTCGCCACTGGTCGGAAACGCAATCAGCGAGGTGAAATTCCCGCCGAATGTCATTGTCGGGGCGATCGTGCGCGATGATGCGGTTATCACGCCGCGCTCGGATACGGTTATCAGGACCGACGACATTGTTATCCTGCTGGCCGCGTCGAAATCGGTAAAGGGCGCCGAACGGCTGTTTTCCGTTCAACTGGAATTCTTTTAGGCAGACGCCCCGGCGGACAGCCGGGCGTTTCTGGAAATTTACGGCAAGGACGGAGGAAGATTTGGCCCGGTATGCATATGTTGACGGCCGTTATGTAGCGCATGACGCTGCCGCCGTTCATGTCGAGGATCGCGGGTTCCAGTTCGCCGACGGCGTATATGAGGTCGTCTCCATCATCGGCGGACGGATGATCGATATGGAAGGGCATCTCGACCGTCTGGAGCGTTCGCTGGATGCGCTGGATATGGCCAGGCCGCTGTCGCGGCCGGTGCTGACGTTGGTCATGCGGGAACTCATCTCCCGGAACCGGGTCGATGAAGGAATCATTTATCTGCAGGTAACCCGTGGCGTTGCGCCGCGCGACCATAAATTTCCGACCGGCATAAAACCGACGCTGGTTATGACGACGAAACGGGTCGATTTCCGCAACCAGAAGCGCCTGTCGGATGGGGTGAAGGCCATCACGATTCCGGATATCCGCTGGGCGCGTTGCGACATAAAGGCGATATCACTGCTGGCGAATTGCATGGGCAAGACCCAGGCTTCGGCCGCGGGCGCCTATGAGGCATGGCAGGTCGGCGCCGATGGACGGATCACCGAGGGAACGTCGTCCAATGTCTGGATACTGACCCGTGACAACCAGTTGAAAACCAGGATGCTCGGCCCCGAAATCCTGCGTGGGGTGACCCGTGACAGCCTGATACGCATCGCCCGTGAAGAAGGTATCGAGGTCGTGGAAGAAGCCTTTACGGTAGAGGAGGCGAAGCAGTGTCGTGAAGCCTTTGTTACCAGTGCGACGTCGTTTCTGACGCCGGTGGTTCAGATCGACGACACCGTGGTGGGCAATGGCGTGCCGGGGTCCCTGTCCTGTCGATTGCAGCGCTGGTATCTGGACTACAGTTCCGGATTGCGTGAAACGGCCTGACCGGTGAGTTTTGAACGCCCCCGGGCCATCCTGTTCGACTGGGACAATACCCTGGTTGAAACCTGGCCGACCATTCATGCCGCGCTTTTTGAAACCTTCACGGCGATGGACGTGACGCCGTGGACGCTGGAGGAAACGAAAACGCGTGTTCGGCTGTCAATGCGCGAGAGTTTCCCGGTCCTGTTCGGCGACCGCTGGACCGATGCCCGAGATGTTTTCTATGAGGCGTATGGCCGCTTGCATCTTAGCAGCCTGATCGCCTGCGATGGCGCCGTCGAGCTCTTGTCGGGGCTGCATGACGCCGGGTTCTATCTTGGGGTGATCAGCAACAAGACCGGTCATTACCTTCGCGCCGAAGCCGTGCATCTCGGCTGGGACGGTTATTTCGGCCGAATGGTCGGCGCGGGCGATGCCGCACGGGACAAGCCAGCGCCTGAGCCTGTCACCATGGCACTGGATGGCAGCGGAATTTCCCCGGGAAATGCGGTCTGGATGATTGGCGATTCCGGGGTTGATATGAAAATCGCTCATTCGACGGGCCTTGTCGCTGTACTGGTAGGGCCGGGCGATGTTACGAAGGCGGAATTCGAGGATTGTCCGCCGCATCGGCATGTTGCCGATTGCCGTGACCTGCTGAACCTGCTGCGGGACATATAGGGCGATATTCGAATTGCCCGGTGATTGTCAGTGCGATGGATTTGAACAGGCTTTCTTCTCGAATTGACCTTTGAATACTGTGTAACAAATGCGGTATCGTATGGGCGCGCAAAAAATGTGCATGAGCCGGGGAGATACGTGCTCAATAATTGCGGAATCTGCTTAAATGCGAATTCCGGTAACAACAAAAGAACGGGGCAAAAAAATGGCATCGGAAAAATCTCAAAACGTCCAGGACGTTTTCCTGAATCATGTCCGGAAAAATAAATTACCGGTAACCGTATTTCTCGTGAACGGGGTGAAACTGCAGGGGATCATTACCTGGTTCGATAATTTCAGTGTATTGCTGCGTCGGGATGCGCATTCCCAGCTTGTATACAAACACGCCATTTCAACGGTGATGCCGGCGCAACCGGTACAACTGTTTGACGGGGTGGGCGAAGACGACGCGGAATGACTCTGGATCGACTCAGGCCTCAAATTTGACAGCTGACCTGCATGCGCACACAGGACGTGCGCTGGTTCTGAACCCGCTTATTCGCGGTGCGCCCGAAAATATCCGGGATCCTGCGGCGCGGCTGGAGGAATCCGTCGCACTGGCGCAGGCAATTGATCTCGTCGTCGTGCATGGCGAAACGGTCAATATCACGCGTCCCAGGCCGGCAACCCTGCTGGGCGGCGGCGTTGTGGAGCGTTTTGCGACCATGAGTGCGGCGGAAGATATTGATATCGTGTTCGTCAATTCGACGCTGACGCCGGTACAGCAGCGAAACCTGGAGCGCGCGCTAAAAACCAAGGTCATTGATCGTACCGGTCTGATTCTGGAAATTTTCGGCGCCCGTGCCCGTACCCATGAAGGGGTGCTGCAAGTGGAACTGGCGGCGCTGACCTATCAGCGATCCCGGCTGGTGCGAAGCTGGACCCATCTGGAACGGCAGCGCGGCGGTTTCGGTTTCATGGGTGGTCCGGGTGAAAGCCAGATCGAAATTGATCGTCGCCTGATCGACGAGCGGATCGGCAGGCTGAAACGCGACCTGGAAAAGGTGCGCCGTACCCGCAGCCTGCACCGGCGGGCACGTAAGCGGGTGCCGTATCCGGTGGTCGCTCTGATCGGCTATACGAATGCTGGAAAATCGACGCTTTTCAATCGCCTGACAGGCGCGAAGGTGTTTGCGAAGGATCAGCTGTTTGCGACTCTGGATCCGACCATGCGGCGGATCGAGTTGCCGTCCGGCCGGATTGTGATCCTGTCCGATACGGTCGGCTTCATATCCGACCTGCCGACGGCGCTGGTCGCGGCCTTCCGGGCAACGCTGGAAGAGGTTTACGAAGCCGACATCCTGCTGCATGTCCGCGATATTTCGCACCCGGATACCGAAGCACAAAAGGCGGATGTCGAGGCGGTTCTGGGCGAGATGGATGTCGAGGAACTGCCGGTGATGATCGAAGTCCTGAACAAGATCGACCTGTTCGATGCTGAGGATCGCAACCGAATTATCGAACAGGCGCGGCGTAATGAGGTGGTCGTGGCCGTTTCAGCTGTGTCCGGCGAAGGCTGCGATGTGCTGACTGAAACAGTGGAACGGACGCTGGCGGCAGGCGCAAATGTCCTGGACCTGTCGGTGGACGGCTCCGATGGTGCGGCAATCGCCTGGTTGTACAGCCATGGCAAGGTGCTGGATCGTCATGACGGCGATGACGGTGATGTGCGGATTTCGGTACTGCTGGACGCGGACGACGAAGCCCGGTTCCGTCAGCGTTTTTCCAACTGAATATTATGGCGGGCTGATGCTCCCCGCAGGGAGCTGAGGTTGACAGGCGCGGCCGGTAAATCTATAGCGCGGCATATGAATTTTTGCATTGTCGCGTGACCTCACGTGGCGACTGGTTATGGATCAGGGAGAAGTGAAAGATGAGTATCAGGCCCTTGCAGGATCGCGTGCTGGTGCAGCCGCTTGAAGCCGAAACGAAATCCGCTGGCGGGATCATCATTCCCGATTCAGCACAGGAAAAACCGCAGGAAGGCAAAGTTGTCGCCGTCGGCCCCGGCAAGCGGGGCGAGGATGGCAAGGTCACACCGATGGACGTCAAGAAGGGCGACAGGATCATGTACGGAAAATGGTCCGGTACCGAAGTCCAGATCGACGGCACGTCAATGATGATCATGTCTGAATCGGACATCATGGGTATTATTGGCTGAACAAGGCCGGTACGTGACTTTCGGATTCGGGGGCTGCGAAGGATTTGCGGCCCCCGTTTTTGTTCCGGGTTACTGATTGAAATTATGCGAGGCTAGATGATCCCTGATCCCGAACGTGTTGCCGGTTTTATCCGGGAAACCGCTATGATTGATATCATGCCGCGGTTTCAATCACTTGCAACGCATGAGGTGATCGAGAAGAAACCCGGTGATATTGTCACGATAGCTGACCGCGAAGCGGAGGAACGGCTGACCCGGATGCTGTCAGGCCTTACGCCGGGTACCCTTGTGGTCGGTGAGGAAGCAACTCACGACAATCCGGCATTACTGGACCGGCTCGACGATGATGTCCCGATGTGGATCATCGATCCGGTTGACGGGACGGCTAATTTCGCCGCCGGCCGGCCGCTTTTCGCCGTCATGATCGCCTATATCTACAAGGGCGAAACTGCCGGCGCGTGGATTTACGATCCGGTGCGTGACCTGATGGCAGTTGCTGAACATGGTGATGGCGCGGAAATGAACGGTCAGCGGCTGCGCCTGCCACCGGTCGACACGGGGGAAAAATTCAGCGGACGCGTTAATTTCGGATCGTTTCCCGAGGCACGACGTCCCGTCCTGCGGCAGCATTTTACCGAGGTCTTTGCGCTCGAAAAGAGCATGCGTTGCGCGGGTCAGGAATTTCTGGCTCTGCTGGAAGGTCAGATGCATTTCCGGCTCTACAACCAGCTCTGGGCCTGGGACCACGCACCTGGCGTATTGCTGCTTCGCGAAGCAGGCGGTTATGCGGGGTTGGTCCGGGGGGCGCCGTACCGGCCGACAACGCGTGTCCAGGCATTGCTGTGCGCGCATGATGAAATGAGCTGGCGTCAATTGTTCCAGGAAATGCAGATTGATTGAACCGGCGGTTGCAGACAGCTAGATTGCGGGCGGATCAATCAAATACAGAAAACTTGGAACAGGAGCGTTTGAAAATGGCAAAAGTCGCGTTTATTGGCATGGGGGTCATGGGTTATCCGATGGCGGGTCATCTGGCAGCCGGGGGGCATGACGTCACTGTCTACAACCGGTCTGCCGCGAAAGCCGCGAAGTGGAAGAAGCAGCACAAGGGCAAAACGGCCAAGACCCCGCGCGAGGCGGCCAAAGGTGCCGAGTTCGTGTTCTGCTGCGTCGGCAACGATGACGACCTGCGCAGCGTCGTTCTGGGCAAGGACGGCGCCTTTGCGGGCATGGCGAAAGGCTCGGTATTTGTCGATAACACAACCGCGTCAGCGGATGTCGCGCGCGAACTGGCAGGGGAAGCCAGGAAGCTTGGCGTCGGATTCATAGATGCACCGGTTTCCGGTGGCCAGGCCGGCGCGGAAAACGGCAAGCTGACCGTGATGTGCGGCGGCGTGGCGAAGGATTTCAAGCGTGTCGCACCTGTAATCGACTGTTACGCGCAGTCCTGTGTCCTGCTGGGCAAGACTGGCAGTGGCCAGTTGACCAAGATGGTCAACCAGCTCTGCATCGCAGGTCTGGTTCAGGGGCTCTCTGAGGGGGTCAATTTCGGCCTCAAGGCCGGGCTGGATATGGACAAGGTGCTGCAGGTCATCGGCAAGGGGGCGGCCCAGTCCTGGCAGATGGACAATCGCGGTTCCACCATGGTCAAGGGCGAGTTTGAATTCGGTTTCGCCGTCGACTGGATGCGCAAGGATCTGAAGATCTGCCTTGAAGAAGCCAACCGCAATGGCGCCCGGCTGCCGGTGGCGGCGCTGGTCGACCAGTTCTATTCACTGGTGCAGCAGCGCGGCGGCGGGCGCTGGGATACGTCGGCGCTGATCCAGCCGCTGATGAAGGACTGAACCGCAGGCGGATTCACCGCCCGGCCCGAAGGAGGACATGATGATCGAGAGTGAAGAACAGCTTCGTGAACTTTATGGCTTTCCCAAGGGCCGGGCCGTGGAAAAGGAAATGCCGCGGCTGGACCGGCATTGCCGACGCTTTATTGAACACTCGCCGTTCCTGCTGCTGTCCACTTCGGATGGCAGCCGGCTCGACGTGTCGCCCAAGGGGGATGCGCCGGGCTTTGTGAAGGTTCTGGACGATGAAACACTGCTGATCCCGGACAGGCCCGGCAACAAGCGCCTGGACGGGTTGCGCAATATCCTGCGGAACCCCCGCGTGGGCCTTATCTTCCTTGTTCCCAATGTGGGAGAGACGCTGCGGGTGAACGGTCCGGCGACAATCCATGACGAACCTGAACTGCTGGAGCTCTGCGCATATCAGGGCCGCAACCCCTTGACGGTACTGAAAGTGAAGACAGAGGAAGTCTTCCTGCATTGTGCCAAGTCGCTGATGCGTTCGGCGCTGTGGAAGACGGAAACCTGGCCGGAGCGCAGCGCTACATTGCCACCCATGAATGAAATGCTGCGCGATCAAACCGGCAGCCATGATCCGGTCGAACCCGAAGCCGATATGGTCAAACGTTACGCCAAGGAACTGTACTAGGCGGGGTTTACAGCCCGTCGGTCTTCGCAGTCTGCCAGTGGGCTTCCATTGTCTCCAGGCTCGCCTCGGCGATGTCTTCGCCATCTTTGGCCAGCCCCTGTTCCACGGCATGAAAACGCCGTTCGAACTTGGCGTTGGCGTGGCGCAGGGCGTCTTCCGGGTCGATATCCAGATGCCGGGCGACATTGACGACGCTGAAAAGCACGTCGCCGATCTCGTCCTTCAGCCGCGCTGTATCCGGGGCAGGGGCGGTTGCCTCCACCTTCAACTCGGCGATTTCCTCATCCAGCTTTTCGACAGCGCCAGTAATGTCAGGCCATTCGAACCCGACCCGCGCGGCCCGTTTGCCCAGCTTCTCGCTGCGCATCAGCGCCGGCAGGGCGGCGGGGATACCGTCGAGTACGCTGGGCTTTCGCCCGTCGCTGGCAGCCTTGGCAGCACGTTCCTCGGCCTTTTGTGCCTCCCAACTCGCACGTTGGGCCTTTTCGTCGTCGAAGCTGGCATCGCCGAAGACATGCGGGTGGCGGCGCACCATCTTGTCGGCGATGGATTTGGCGACAGCGTTGAAGTCGAAGGCGCATAATTCCTCGGCCATCCGGGCATGAAAGACGACCTGCAGCAGCAGATCCCCCAACTCTTCGCGCAACGCCGCCATGTCGCCCTGTTCAATTGCGTCGGCGACTTCGTATGCTTCCTCGATCGTGTACGGTGCGATGCTGGCGAAATCCTGCTGCACGTCCCACGGGCAACCGGTATCGGGATCGCGCAAACGCGCCATGATGTCTAGCAGTCGGGTCAGTTGGGCGGTCATGGGGTATCCAGTGCAACACTATTGGAGCCAGTTTGACGATAACACAGGACGGTAATGGTGTGACGGGGCAGGGCCGATAATTCTGCTGATCCCTGGACGGAGTGCGCCGCCGAAGATAGGCTTTGCGAAACTGTCGCAAGGAACATGCTATGGCCGATATTGCGCAATTCGGGCTGGATGTCGGCACGTATGGGCCGTTGGCGCAGCCCAGTACGGTTCTGACCCTCGCGCAGTTTGCCGAACAGGCCGGGTTCGGGTCGATCTGGCTGGCGGATCATGTCGCGTTTCCGACGACCTTCGAGTCACGCTACCCGTTCAGCGCCACGGGCGCGTTTCCCGCGCCGACGGACGATCCGCTGCTGGAGCCGATCGCGGCGATGGGCGTGCTGGCCGGGGCAACGAAGCACATCCGCATCGGTACGGCCGTTCTGATCATTCCCTACCGCAATCCGATCGTGACCGCGCGGCAGTTGATCACCATCGACCAGTTCTCCGGCGGTCGGGTGATTCTGGGTGCGGGGGTCGGCTGGCTGAAGGAGGAATTCGAGGCTCTGGATACCGCCGATTTCGCCCTGCGCGGCAAGGCGACGGATGAGTATCTGGACATCTTCAAGGCCATGGCGGCGGGCGGCGAGGTCGGCTTCGAGGGCGAAACCTACCGCTTCGACCCGGTGCATTCGGTGCCGGGCTCGGTCCAGCGCCCGCATCCGCCGATCCTGATTGGCGGCGTTTCCAACCCGGCGCTGCGCCGCGTGGTGCGGCATGGCGGCTGGCTGGCGACTGCGCTGGAACCCCGGCAGGTGCCGGAACGGCTGGCGGCATTGAAACGCTATGCGGAAGAGGCGGGGCGGGACTATGACGAGCTGGACCTCGTCTACAAGCTGTTCATCGCCCCAGGGGAACCCAGAGAAGGGCCGTTCGGCGGCCGCGACCCCGGCAGTGGTTCGCAGGCGCAGATTGTAGATGACCTGAAAGCCATCCTCGACGCCGGCTTCGAAAGCATCATCATCCGCTATCGCGGCAACAGTGCGGCGGAACAGACGGAGCAGATGGAACGTTTCGCCGGGGATATTCTGCCCAGACTGTAACGTGCCGGATAGAGCATATCCGGATGTGGCCTAGGGAAGCCGGGGATGACGGCCGCGGCATCACGCGACGACGGTACCGTCATCCGCCGCTTCACTCAGGAGCAGCCG
>CAXBEC010000020.1:0-13690 GCA_963974145.1 uncultured Alphaproteobacteria bacterium
CGGCGCCGACGTGCTGATCCTCGGCTGCGCCGGCATGGCGCGCTACCGCGAGTGCGTATCGGAAGCGCTTTCAATACCGGTCGTGGAGCCGACCCAATCTGCCGTCGCCATGGCGCTGGGGCGGCTGCGTTGCGGTTAGAATCTGCCGCAAATAACGGCAGTATTTTTGTATTGCCGAAGCACCACATGCAGTGATTTCCGCCGGACAGGCTTTGAGAAAGCAGCCATCCAAGTGCGGCAGATCCAGAACCTAACCTATTCATCGCGCCCAGCCGCAGGCGGCCGTCCCGGTGAATGTAATGGCGCCCGTCCAGGTCGCGCCGATCGCCGCTTTCCATTGCTCATCGCAACATCCAACTTCAGTGTGTTGTGACGACCGTTTGAATCCGCCCAATACGTACCGATCAAATAGACCGAGCGCTTGGCCGAAGGGGAGCGTGCAGTCGTCACATTGGCGAATGCGCCGTCAAGCGCCTCAGTCATCCGTTGCGCCGTGCGGTGCGAGACGCAAAACTCGGTGCAGATGTCCTCAAGGCTGACGCCGCCACGCCGGGAGGCGGCCATCTGGGCGAGACGGAGCCGATATCAGGCCATGGAACCGACAAAGTGAACGCCATCATCAATTGTCCCAAAGGGTTGTTACTTAACGGCGGTATGGTGTTCTGCAGAGCCTAAGCAAACATTGACTATACGGCCGGCCTGGGCCACATCTGTGCCATGGAAGTCTCAAAACCACTGTTTTCCTATCGAAAGTACTGGGCTGCCAAGTTTGGTGCCGCACCGTTCCTGCCGACCTCGCGGGACGAGATGGATATCCTGGGCTGGGATTCCTGCGACATCGTGCTGGTGACAGGGGACGCCTATGTCGATCATCCGAGCTTCGGCATGGCGGTCATCGGGCGGTTGCTGGAAGCACAGGGTTTCCGTGTTGGTATCCTTTCCCAGCCGGACTGGCAGTCGGCGGAGCCTTTCACGGCGCTGGGACGACCCAACCTGTTTTTCGGGGTAACCGGCGGCAATATGGATTCGATGGTCAACCGCTATACTTCGGACAAGCGGTTGCGCCATAACGACAGCTATACAGCCGGCGGCGAAGGCGGCAAGCGGCCGGACCGGTCGGTTGTGGTCTACGCCCAGCGCTGTCGCGAGGCGTTCAAGGATGTGCCGATCGTGCTGGGCGGCATCGAAAGCTCGCTACGGCGCATCGCGCATTATGATTACTGGTCCGACAAGGTGAGGCGGTCTGTCCTCGCGGACGCCAAGGGCGATATCCTGCTCTATGGCAATGCCGAGCGGGCCGTGGTCGAAGTGGCTCACCGCCTTGCGCGGCGTGAGGACCTGTCTTCCATGGACGATATTCGTGGCGTCGTCCTGCTAAAACGGACTGTGCCGGAAGGCTGGATCGAAGTTCCTGCCGACGATCTGGAATCCGGCGAAGAGGGGGCACGGCGTTCGGACGGGAATACGGTTATCCGCCTGCCGTCCTTTGAAACCCTGGCGGAGGACCGGGAAGCTTATGCCCGTGCGTCGCGCGTGCTGCATCGGGAGAGCAACCCCGGCAATGCGCGGCACCTGGTGCAGCGTCATGGCGACCGGGAATTGTGGCTGACGCCGCCGCCGATCCCGCTGACCACCGAGGAAATGGACGGGGTATATGACCTGCCCTATGCGCGGGCGCCGCATCCGAGCTACGGCGACGCGAAGATCCCCGCCTGGGACATGATCCGCTTTTCCGTGACAATCATGCGCGGCTGCTTCGGCGGCTGTTCGTTCTGTTCGATCACCGAACATGAGGGGCGGATTATACAGAGCCGCTCCGAAGCATCGATTCTGCGTGAGATCGAGGCGATCCGCGACCGCACCGAGGGCTTCACCGGCATCATTTCCGATATCGGCGGGCCGACGGCGAACATGTACCGCATGGCCTGCAAGGACAAGGAGACCGAAGCGGTCTGCCGGCGGCCATCCTGCGTGTTCCCCGGCATCTGCAAGAATCTGAACACCAGCCATGACAATCTGATCCAGCTGTATCAGAAGGCGCGTGAGCTGCCCGGCGTCAAGAAGGTGATGGTCGCCTCGGGCGTGCGCTATGACCTGGCGGTGAAAAGCCCGGAATACGTCAAGGAACTGGTGACACACCATGTCGGCGGCTATCTGAAGATCGCGCCGGAGCACACCGAGGAAGGCCCGTTACGCCGGATGATGAAGCCCGGCATCGGTGCCTATGACGAATTCAAGAAAATGTTCGACCAGGCGGCGAAGGAGGCCGGCAAGAAATATTACCTGATCCCCTATTTCATCGCGGCCCATCCGGGAACGACGGATGAGGACATGATGAACCTCGCGCTCTGGCTCAAGAAGAACGGTTTCCGCGCCGACCAGGTGCAAACCTTCCTGCCCTCGCCCATGGCGCTTTCGACCGCAATGTACCGGTCGGGCGTGAATCCGCTGCGACCCGTGAGGCGGGGTGTCTCAGAACAGGTCGGCACGGTAAAGAACCTCAAGCAGCGCCGCCTGCACAAGGCCTTCCTGCGTTACCATGATTCCGACAACTGGCCCCTGTTGCGCGAGGCGTTGCAGCGAATGGGCCGGGCGGACCTTATCGGATCGGGACAGCATCACCTGGTGCCCAACTGGCAGCCGGCCGGCAAGGGGCGCCGTACCGGGGCCCGGCGCGGGCAGAAGACGTTCCTTACCAAGGGTATCCGGGAAAAGCTGCCGCGGCGGGAGCGGCCGGTACGCTGACACCCTCTGGCGTGCCGACAGTCACGGGCACTTGCAAAAAATAAAACGGGAACCGGACAGGGTGTGCTGCGTTTACGGGATATCGCAGACACTTTATGAGGTCCATTATGGTACGCCGCCTTATCACATCGATTTTCATCCTCGCATTCGCAACCGGACTCGCCGCCTGTGGCGACACGTGGCGCGGCGCGAAAAAAGATACCGGTGACAATCTCGAAGCCACCGGCGAAGCACTGGAGAGCGCTGGCGAAGAGGTAAAGAAGTAACATTGTCGTTTGTGGGGAACGGCGGTATTCCCGGTCTGGTGACGGGGGATACCGCCAGAACGCATCCGGACTACAATAGCGGCGACACGAACCGGTAACGCTGTAGGAGTCAGTCGGTCTTGCGCGGCGGTTCAGTCTCCTGCCTGCCTGCCTGCTGCAGCGTTGCCGTAAGCATGTTGCTCATTTCGTCGATCCGGAACGGTTTCCGTAGCACCGGGTGCATGCGGTATTCTTCTTTCACGCCCCGGTCACCGTAACCGGTCGCGAACATGAAGGGGATCTCACGGGTAATGAGCGTATCGGCAATCGCATAGCTGTCGAGACCGCTCAGATTGATATCCAGGATCGCAATATCGACCGGCGTTGTCGCTATGGCTTCCATGGCCTGTTCAGGATGCGCTGCCGTCGCCACCACTTCGCAGCCCAGTTCGTCCAACAGGTCTTCCAGCAGCATTGCAATCATCATCTCGTCTTCGACGACGAGAACCCGGCAACCCGACAGTTTGTCAGTGGACATTCTTCAATTTTCCTTGTCTGACATGATTGTACCGTCGGGCAGCAGCATATCAACGCTGCAGACAACGCCCGTGGGCAAGTACTCCAGCCGCACGGTGCCGTCAATTTCGGCGGCGAGGCTGCGTTCGATGAGGCGTGATCCGAATCCTTTTCGGGAGGGCGGGGAAACAGCCGGCCCATCCCGCTCTTCCCATCTCAATTTGAGCCGGTTCTCATCAATATGCCAGGTGATGGCAATGCTGCCTGTGGCATTGGACAGCGCGCCATATTTCATGGCGTTGGTTGCCAACTCATGCAACGCCATGCTCAACGTCAGGACGGTTTTTGGTGGCAGACGCGTTTCATCACCATTGATTGTGTATCGGGCCGTTTTCTGGCCCTCAGCCGTGAACGGTGAAAGGGCGTTCTTTGCAATATCGTGCAGCCGCGCTGTCTTCCAGTTTTCGAGGGACAGGAGGTCATGCGACATGGAAAGGGCAAAGAGGCGTGATTCTATCGCCTCCTTTATGGTGTCCGCGGCTGCCGTCCCCCGCAAAGTCTGCGAAACGACCGCCTGAACCGTCGCCAGCGTATTCTTCACCCGGTGGTTTAACTCGTCGATCAGCATCCGCAGATGATCTTCATTCTGCCGGTGCAGGGTCGCAGTATTGATATTGGTCTGAATCCGCGCCAGCAATTCGCGGGTGCTGAATGGCTTGATGATTTAATCGTCCGCATCTGCCTCAAGCCCCTCGACTTGGGCATTTTCGCCAGCACGAGCGGAAAGGTGTATCACAGGTATGTGGCGCAAATCCGGATCCGCCCGCAGGGCCCGCAGCAGGCCAAACCCGTCAAGTCGTGGCATCATGACGTCGGACAGTACCAGGTCCGGCGGTGATGCCCGTGCTGCTTCCAGCGCGGCCTGCCCGTCTTCGACGGCTTCGACATCGTAGTGGTCGGCAAGCAGCCGACGCACATACTGACGCATGTCCGCATTGTCATCCGCCAGCAGGATTCGTGGACGGCGGGCGCCGTCAGGTGACGCCGGCGGTGGGGCGACATCGTTTGCCGCCTTGCCAATATCCTCGGGAAGCCAGCGCAGAGCTTCCTCGACATAGGCGCTGACATTATTACCCGTGGAACTCCTTGACGGTTCGCTGCCTATCCGGTCGGCCGGCAGATGATCGATGCCGAAAGGAAGCCGCACGGTGAATGTCGACCCCTTTCCTTCGGTACTGGTTACGGCAACGCTGCCACCATGGAGGTGCACAAGTTCCTGGATGAGCGCAAGCCCGATGCCGCTGCCCTCATGCGTCCGCCCGACAGCGTCCGGGACCCGGTGGAAACGTTCGAAAATATGCGGAAGTTCGGACGCGGAAATGCCGGTACCCGTATCTCGGACGGTGAGTTCCGCATGCCCGTCAACCGCGCTGACCGCCACGGAGATTGTCCCCTCGAATGTAAACTTGAATGCATTGGATACGAGGTTCAGGACGATTTTTTCCCACATATCGGGATCGACATAAACCGGCTCGGGCAGGGCAGGGCACACGATATCCAGTTGCAGTCCCGCACTATCGCATGCTGAATGGAAATTGTTGGCGAGTTCGGTGGTAACTGCGGCGAGATCGGTTGCTTCGTAACGTGCCTGGATCCGGCCCGCTTCCACGCGGCTGAAATCGAGTAGCGAATTGACAAGCCGGAGCAGCCGCAGGCCGTTGCGGAATGCAATGTCCAGCGCATCGCGCTCGCGCCCGGTCAGCGTCGTATGACGCAGGGTTTCCTCAATCGGACCCAGCATCAATGTCAACGGCGTGCGGAACTCATGACTTACATTGCTGAAGAAGTCGGTTTTTGCCCGGTCGAGTTCGGCGAGCGCCTGGGCCCGCTGGTGCTCCTGTTCGAAGGCGTTGGCATTGGAAACAGCGGTAGCGACATTATTTGCAACGAGTTGGAGATAGGAATGGTAGTCATCGTCCAGTGGCCGCCTCGGATTAATGCCGAGAATATATATGGCATTGGTTTCCACCTGTCCGAGATCGGTCACCGGTAAGAGCAGAGCAGTCTCAACAGGATCGGCCCAGCTGGAAAGCGGCACATCGTCAAAACGGACAGAAAGATCGTTTACGACGACAGTCTGTCCCCGCATCACCCGAGAAAATGGCCAGATATTGTTGGAGACTTCAAGTGTTTCGGGGGCAATCGCCTGTCCCTGTTCGGCGTTTGCTGCACCCGTCAGAAGCATTTTCCCATTGGCCTGCAAGCGGTAGAACAGGGCAAAGGGTGTATCGACCGGATTTGTTTCAATCACGGCGATGCAACGTTGTTTGGCGTCTGTCACGGAAGTGGCATCCGCGGCGGATATGGCAAGGTCATGCAGGTTGCGCAGGCGTCGGTCACCGATAACCGTGCCTGTCGTTTCGGTGCAGGCGCAGAACATACCGCCGACCCCGCCCGTTTCATCGCGAATCGGACTGTAGGAAAAGGTGAAGTAGGTTTCCTCAATGAAACCGTATCGGTTCATCATCAGGACAAGGTCATCGGACCATGTCGGCTCGCCATCCTTTACGGCGCGATCGGCAAGCGGGCCGACAATGTCCCATATTTCCGACCAAATTTCCTGCATCGGCCGGCCGAGCGCTACCGGATGCTTGGTGGCTCCCAGAATCGGCCGATAGGCATCGTTGTAAAAGAAAAGAAGCTCCGGTCCCCATCCGATGAACATCGGGTATTTGGAGTTCAGGAGAATACTGACTGCGGTGCACAGGGATTGCGGCCAACGATCGAGTATTCCCAGTGGCGTGTCCGCCCATTGATGCGCGCGCATCAATTCGCCCATCTCGCCACCACCGGACAAAAACGTGCCGCCGCTGGTTCTGGCCTGTGCGGTCTGCCGGTTTACGCGACGCTCCATAGGATACCCAAACGTTCACATTATGATGACTGAAATCCTGGCGCCTTTCTACCGTATTTTGCCCTTCTGCACCCCAAAAAATCTCGCCTATGCCGGCCCTGTTCAGCCCGCAAAGAGTCCCGGTATTCCATAAAAATTTCGCGGCAACATAACATCCCCCGGAACTTTCGAGGTCGCATCACGTTGGTATTCATATCGAAACAGAAATGAAAGGAATTACTATGCTGAAGCGCGCTCTGATGTTTTCAACTTCGGCAGTCGCGCTGACCTTTGCAGTTACGGCTGCTCCGGTTCATGCCGATTGGATCAACGACGTTATGAACGATGACATTGCAAAAGTTCGCGCGCTGAATACAGGCGGCACGGATTTTCAGGCTAATCTTGTGCGGGAATACCGTAACCTTGCTCTGTTCGAGGCGGACGAGATGTATGACTTTCCCTCCTCGGATTACTTTGCTGACAAGGCGCTTTCCGTCAGCGCCGGTCAGGATGAAATCCCCGCAGTGCCGCAGCTTTGGGATGTCGACGACAGTCGGATGGACGACCTTGTGGTTGGTCGCAAGATCCTGACATCCACCTTCCAGCAGGAAGCCAGGACGCTGGCGCCGCGTGAAGCCGCCGTTGCCCAGGCAAAATATGATTGTTGGGTGGAGCAGAGCGAAGAGGGGCTCGCACTGCCGTGGCAGGCCGGTCATATCGCCGAATGCAAGACAGCGTTTTACGCCGCGGTGGAGAACCTGAAACTGGCGATGGAGGCTGCGCGCCCCGCCCCGCCTCAGGTTTCCGAGAAGCCGGCAGAACAGAAAATGTCCTATGTGCCGACCAGCGACCGGGCAATTGTCTATTTCGACTTCGACCGGTCTGCAATCACGACCTCTGCGCAGGACACCATTGACAGGCTTGTGGAGCGCGTCGGCGATGGCAGGAACATCGTCCTGACTGTTGAGGGCCATGCGGACCGCTCCGGCCCGGTAACCTATAACCAGAAACTGTCTCGCGAGCGTGCGCTGGCGGTTCGTGAGGAACTTGTCCGGCAGGGACTTGATGTCCGTGACGTGAAGGAACTCAAGGTTGTCGCGGAAGGTGAAAGCGACCCGGTCGTAAAAACCGGTGACGGTATCCGTCATCCGATGAATCGACGCGCGGAAATTGCGGCATATCGTCTGGAACCCGTCAGTGCCGAACCGCAACGGATTTCACAGGCGCCTCGTTAGGAGGCTTAACAGCCATGGCGATGGACCGGCCGGTCCTCCGCCATGGCTTTCGGGAGAATGTCATGATCTACAATCTGAGCAGTGCTTTACAGAAGGCCCGTCAGGAGATTCTCAATTTACGGGGCGCTCCGGAACACCAGCGCGAGGCGTTGCGCATCCCGCCTGCCTTTGGCCGGCCGCCTTCTGATCTGGACGTATCGCTGCCTTCCATGTCGGTCACGGAAGCGACGGAGCAGATAACGAGCGTCTGACACGCCAGCAATCCTCTGCCGTCAGTGGCCGGGTTCCCCGCCATGGCGGCAGGATTTGTTTCCGAAGCGCCAATTTTCAGTCCCGGCAATGCGACCCCGTTTCCCGGATCCACCACCCGGTTGATACCCCAGGGCACGGCATGTTTTTGAACCAGGTGACACGCCCCCGATGGAAACTTCCCTCACCGATTTACTGAACCTTCCACAGACGACGATTTCCTGGCCGGAAACGATGCTCCGGCTGACTCTGGCATTGATTCTCGGCATGGCGATCGGCATGGACCGGGAATTCCGGTCCCGCCCCGCCGGCCTGAGGACCCATATGCTGGTCGCGCTGGCTGCAGCGGTATTCACCATCATCACGTTCGAATTGTTCCACGAGGTCCGGGCCATGACCGGTTCGGTGAATGCCGACCCGATCCGCATTATTGAAGCGGTGACGGCCGGCGTCGCCTTCCTGGCTGCGGGGACGATTGTCCGTTCAAAAGGGAATGTGCATGGCCTTACAACAGGCGCCAGCATGTGGCTGGCGGGTGCGTCCGGGATGGCATGCGGCGGCGGCTATTACATGATTGCCCTGACCACAGTCTGCCTGACGATTCCGACGCTGCTGCTGATCGGGCTCATGGAAAAACTTAATGCTCGGGAAGACGATAACTGACCCCGGTTTTCGGCTGATGCCAGCAATCGGGGTCGTGCCGGGAAAGCCGGCTGAACGGAAAACAGGCGCCACGCAATAACGCGGGCGCCTGTTCTATCCGGAAATCAATAGGGTCGGGATGGGATCAAGCCAGTCTTTCGGTAGTCCTCGGACCGGTGATCAGCCAGATTATCAATCCCAGTACCGGCAGCAATAGAATCAGGAGGGTCCAGAGAATCTTCCCACCTGTCGATGCGCCGCTCTGCATGACGTTTACGATCGCCCAGATATCGGCGATCAGAATTAAAAGCCCTATGATTCCACCGACTTCAATGCCCATGACTCAACTCCTGAATTGTTGTGTTCCGTTGGCGCCCAGCCCCCCGAATAACGATCCGTCGGGAAGGGGGCTTGTTGGTCGTCACATATGAAAGAAACGCGGTTCGGGCCGTGAGGTTCCATCCCGGGTAAAAAAGGCGCGCGGGTAACGAGGGGCAGCGTTCGGGACGGGCAAGTTGCGTTACATCCTACGGGAACTTTGGTTCGGGAATTCCGTTTACTTCATATGCGTAACGGTACGAAGGGGCTTGCCAGGATGATTGCTTTCAAGCGACAGGTGATCGCGGGGGCCGCTATCGCCGCCTGTCTGTTTTCGCCATTTGCGCCGGCCTTCGCCGCATCCAGCCATACGGTTGATGCCGCCCGGTTTGTTGACGATATCGGTGCCCGGGCCGTTGCGGTGCTTGATGACACCGAAGAGTCTTCCGAACGGCGTGACACCCGCCTCCGGACTATTTTCGCAGAGGCCTTCAGCATGCATACGATGGCGAAGGCTGTTGTTAAACGGTCATGGCGCCGTGCCGATACTGTTGAGCGGGAACGTTTCTACAAACTGTTCGGCGTCTTCATGCTGGACAACACTGTGCGGCTCCTGGACAGGCACGAACCTGATTCATTTGAAGTCACGAAAACCCGGAAAGTCGACGAGGACCAAGTTGTCGTGACGACTGATGTCACACGCTTTGGCATTCCAATCGCACAGATCGACTGGGTGGTGCGCGGGGCGAAACCCGGCTTCCGTATTGTTGATATTGTCCTGAACAGGGTCAGTACCGTGCGCACATACCAGGCGGAATTCGGGTCCGTGATCAGACGCAAGGGGTTCAATGGCCTGCTTTCTGTGCTACAGGCGAAAACCGCCATGTAACGGGTATCACGCCCCTGCAGGCCGTTGGTAGGGGGGCGGCCTGGAATTTGCCGGCGCCGACTGCTTCTTCGGTTTCAATCACGATCAGGTTGCCGGAGAAAGATGGATCGCCAGATTACAGGCAAGGCCATCGCTGCCGGCCGCTTCAAGCGACGCGCCGGCCCCGACGGTTTGCCCGGAGGCAGGGTTACGCCGTCACGCATTGGGAGCTGGTTGACCGGTTACCCCGGTGCCGTACTGACCGTTGAGTTCCAGTTCCACAAAAATCGGAAAATGGTCGGATCCGATTGATGGCAACCGTTCAAGATGAATCAGCGAGAAATGTGTACTGTGGAAAACATGGTCCAGCGGCCAGCGCATGAAGGGTATACGGGCATGGAAACTGTTATACATGCCGCGTCCGCGCCGCGGGTCCAGCAGGCCGCTCGATTTGCGGAAGGCGCGCGTCGTGCGGGACCAGGCGACGTCGTTCAGGTCGCCGATGACGATAATCGGTGCTTCATTTCCGGCACAGCACCTGGCGACAATACTCAGCTCCGCGTCCCGCTCCGTCGATTCCTCGTTCTCGGTCGGGCTTGGCGGGGCCGGATGCAGGCAGTGCAGCTGAACACGGTGGCCTGACGGCAGCACGACAGTGGTTTGCAGTGACGGCACATCGGGTTCGACCAGGAAACGAATATTCGTTTCTTCAAGTGCGACCGCGGAATACAGATGCATCCCGTATGTATTGTCCTGGGCGTAATGGTACCCGTGCGGCCGGGATGCTGCGACCGGCGTGAGTTGCTCTTCCCACCACTGGTCGGTTTCCAGAGTCAGAACGATATCCGGATTGTACCGCTCAACAATATCAAGCAGCCCCTTTGATTTGCGGTTGGTCATTTCGACATTGGAAATCAGCAGGCGGATCCGTTGGTCCGGCGCGTTGCCGGGTGACCTGGGAACATCTGGACGCCATAAGGGCGTATAGGGTGCAATCCGAAACAGGTGCCATGTTAAGCAGGCAATGGCGATGGCGATAAGCATAAATGTCGCCGTATGGGACAGGCTGAGCCAAGCGAGTTCAAGGCAGATCAGCACCAGCGCAAGGACGGCCAGTTGCAGGCGGGGGAAATCCCAAATACGCACCCACCATTTCTTGTTGTGTGAGAACGGTGCGAGGGTCGCCAGGACGAGCAATAGTGTCAGCGCTGTAAACACCCATTGTGGCCCTGTCATCGGCAACGCTGCTTCACCCCTGTCGAACCCGGGCCCACTTGGTGGCCGCCCCGCCATATATCATGGTCTTCCTGATGCAGGTTATCACGACGGCACACCGAGAACGTTATTTTCTCTTTCCACCGGCCCGGGTGCGGAATTCATGGAGGAGCGTATGATCGACGTCAGATGCCGGGCGATCGTCATGAAGACGACGAGGATCGGGACGGCCAAAAGCGCGCCCGCCATGCCCCAGACCCATGTCCATAACAACATCGACAGAAAAACCGAAATCGGGCTGACAGTCAGGTGCCGCCCCAGAACAGCAGGCGTTACGAAATAACCTTCCACGATTGTCAGGGCGCCATAAAACAGCGGTGGCGCCAGCATGTGCCACCAGTTGTCGAAGGACAGCAGGGATACGACGGAAATGCAGGCGAATACGATCAACGGCCCCACATAGGGCATGAACCCAAGGACGGCCGCCAGTATCCCCCACAGGATAGGGTTCGGCATTCCCAGAATATACATACCCAGCGTCGTCAGAATTCCCAGTGAGATATATATGACGGCGCTGATCTGCAGGAACCGCGTAATTGTTTCCTGGACGGCTTCGAACATGTCCTCGATCGACGCCCGATGGTCACGCAGCGGCAGTTTGCGGATTACCGTTCTTGTCTTTTCGATGTCCTGCGCGAGGAAGAAAAATGTCAGGGCAAAGATGATAAGTGCCTGGATAATCGTGAACCATGTCGTTTCGAACACACGGTTGAGCAATGACGTTTCCTTGACCGTGACTTCCTGGTTTCGAACGGATTTTTTGTTTCCGTCCGCCAGGTCCTGGATTTTCTCGGTTGCCTGCTGCGCCTGTTCGATCGATCGCGTGACGGGCCATAGCTTCGCCTCGATTTCGCGTTGAATGCTGGGGAGGCGTTCCAGCCATTGTTCGGCGGGTGTCGATAACCGCGCCGTGGCCCCGGCCAGAACCCCGATCATGCAGATAAGGACGATCAACGCGCCGATCACCTGTGGTATGCGCAGTTTCGTCAGGCTACGCACCAGGGGGCGTATAATGATGCTCAGGAAAACAGCGAAGAACACCGGCAGGAAAAGCTCGGCAGCAAAATATGCCGTATAAAGGAACGCGAGTAGCGCGAGCCCGGTTACGGCGAACGGCATAATACCATGCATGATCCCCATCAGCTCCGCCGCCGTGAGGCTTTCCTTCTCAGCCTTGGCCGTAGCGCGATCTGAGTCATTGGGCTTGTGTTCAGTCATGGTAATTCCCTGAAGGGAGAGGCCTGCAGTATCCTGGCGACAGGGCGCTCCCGGACGATATCCTGTGTGTCGGAACCCGGCTATTCGCGTTGTGCGTCAGGTGTGAGCAGATCGGCATCCGGCATTTCCGCACGTTCCCTTGAAACCTCGCGTTCGAGATGCGTGTCACGGCGAACATCGACATCCGCTGCCTCCGTGGGCGCGGGCGCGGTCGTCGGGTCACCCGACCGGGGTGGTGCGTTGCCGGCGGGACCGGCCGTGCCATCGGTCTTGTCCATGACCTTGAGGCGGTAAATCGGTTCGGGCAGGTCGAAATCCGCTGCTTCAAAGGCGGTCTTGACCCGCCGTATGGCTTCGCCGCGTACTTTCGGCAGCGAGTATTCGCGCTGGTCGATCCATCCCAGCACTTTCAGTACGACATTTGAATCGCCAAGGCCCTCAATCCACGCATCCGGTTCCGGTTCGTGGAGGACGCCAGGCATAGACGACAGGGTTTCCATCGCCAGGGTCCGCGCGGCAATGAGATCCACATCGACGCCGATACCGATATCGAACTCGAAGCGCCGCTCCGGGTTCCGGGAATAATTGACGACGGCACTTTTGAAAACATCGGCGTTTGGAACGCGGACATGATTGCCGCTTAACGTCATCAGAATGGTGGCCCGGGATGTCAGCCGGATCACGTGGCCTTCGTAGTCGAGAACATGGATGTGATCATATGGCGAAAAGGGCTGCCGCAGGCTCAGCAGCAATCCGGCGACGTAGTTTTCAATGGTCTCCTTGAGGGCAAAGCCTAGAACGATACCGGTAACGCCCGCGGCACCGAGCACGGCGCCGATCAGCGAAGTCGCGTCGAGAATCTCCAGTGCCAGGATCAGGCCGACGACGATGATCAGGACCCGAATGGTCTGGGTCAGCAATTGTTTTTGAAAGGGGTTGGCGGTCAGCCGGTCGAGTAAGTCGTCCCGCCGTGCAACTATCCGGGATGCGGCCAGGAAGAGAAGGAATATTGCTGCGGCAATAATGAACAGCGGGACGGATACCAGCAGATCGTTCAACCGGTCCTGCAGGCGTTCGTATATTTCGGCGCCACGATCGCGAATGTCCAGCGACACGTTGATATCGTTTTCAATTCCGATGACGCCGTCGAAACGGGCTGCTACCGCTTCCGCTTCCGCCCGGTCGTTTTCAGCCGCGACCTCGCCTGCCAGGATGACGAACCCGGACCGGACATCGACGCTGATGTCATCGAACCTGCGGAATGACCCCAGGACCCCGGAAATCGTCTCTCTCAGGGCGGCGTCAGTGTTCCTGCCCGCTTCTGCCTGCCCCGCTGCGGGAGCACCCGGTGCAGCCGGCTGGGCCAACCCCTGGAATGAAACGGCCATGGTCAGCATGACGCCCATGACAAAGGCCAGCAGCGTCGCGTTTGCTGACGGGAAGAAGGCGGCGGGCCCGTGGCCCTTGTGCGGGGTCACGAGTCGTC
>CAXBEC010000021.1:0-13431 GCA_963974145.1 uncultured Alphaproteobacteria bacterium
CCGCCCATGACCCGCGCCTGTTCATACTGGCGCAGCGGCGGACGTTGGGACGGGTCGTTATGGCTGACCGGCTGGATATGGACCTTCAGGTCGTTCCAGATGTATTTCGGGTTGAAAAACGCCGTGCCCGGATATGAATCGAGGATTTCCGCCGGCACCTTGCCATGCGGCGTGTCGATGCCCGCTTCCAGTACCAGCACCTTGTTGGCGCTCTTCGCCGACAGCCGGTTCGCCATGACCGATCCCGCCGATCCGCCGCCGATGATGATGTAATCGTAACTCATGACTGACCTGTTCCCCTGATTGGCGTTTTGGGGCCGCGACCCCGTTTTGCCGCAATCATATGACGTCGTGCATGCCGCGCAAACGATGCAGGCGCATGGCTGGTGTGCGGCGGGCCGGAAAAAATATAATTCGATTGGCATTTATTGGCTTTTATTAACATTTGTGCCCTCTCGCGCGCCGAGTTGGCGTTTGCCACGGGTCAGAGGTCGGCATCGATTTTTAACAGGTGATTGATAATTAATGGCGGTATTGCGCTGATCAGGAGTGAACCGCCGAATACCAGAGCGCCGCATATTCTGGTTCCGAAGAGCGCGTGCTCCAGATTCAAAGATGCTCTACACGCAGCGTCCAGATCAAAGAAGAACCAGATAAAAATAGCGACGGTTACCGAAAACAACCAGATCGTGGCGATGGTCCCAAACCTGTCCCGGCGTTCCATGTCGTGCAATCGCTTGCCGATATCGAATTTCTTGTCAGCCATCGGATTTCGGATTCCAGATGCGGGAAAAACCGGGCGACCAGGCGATGACTCCGCTGAAACAGACAAGGCCCGCAGTGACGCGCGTCGTGGCAGCGTCCCGGACGGTGAGGGGGGCAGCACTCTTGTGGGCGCTTGGCATTGCTGAACATCCGTTTTCGTCTATCCGTCCTGGATGACGGTACAGGGACGTCATTATGACATAAAATAGGAAAAAAAGCAACATTCCATGTTGCTGTCCCCGGCATGACAGGGGTGTATCCTGACGGCAAGGCGGTTACGCGGCAGGAGGGCAGGCAGTGAAACTCTATACGATCGGCTTCACGAAAAGCACGGCGGCACATTTCTTTGGCCGGCTGATGGATGCGGGTGTCAGGCGGGTGATCGATGTGCGGCTGAACAATACCTCGCAACTGTCCGGCTTTGCCAAGATGCCGGACCTCGCCTGGTTCCTGAAATCACTCGGCAATATCGACTTCCGCCATGAACCGTCCCTGGCGCCGACGCGGGACATGCTGGATGCGTATAAAAAGAACAAAGGCCGCTGGGAAGATTACGAACCCCGCTTCCGCGCCCTGATGGCGGAACGCCGCATCGAAGAGAGCCTCGACCCGGCGGCACTGGATGGCGCTTGCCTGCTCTGCAGCGAGGACAGGCCACATCACTGCCACCGCCGCGTCGTGGCGGAATATCTACAGGAGAAATGGGGCGGCGGCGTGGAGATCGGGCATTTGTGACGGCCGGGCCGGAAACACCCGAACCCTGCTCACGCGCCGCCGTCATAGCCGCTTATGAACGGGTCTCGCGGTCCCGATAGCGGCGTATCAGAAAGTTGCTGTCGAGGCTGGTCCGCAGGAGAGCCCGCATGGCTGCGGCGCGTTGCGCAAAGCTTTTCCGGGTTTCGGCCGCGCCCCGCAGCGATTTCTGCAGGAAATACCGGCGTTTGGCCTCGGCGGATTGCTTGTGGCCCATGGCGCGCTTCTTCTGCGCCCGGACGATCTGGTCATCGACATTATGAAGCGTATGCTGAGTCATTTTCATGCCTCCAACGAAACGTTTTCACTAGACATAATGTAGGTCAGAACATTGAAATCGCAAGGAGAGGCGGTCTTTTTCGGCGCGGGCCAATGTCGATTACGCCGGCTTTGTCCACATCCGCTTCGCTTCGTCCTCGCCGAGCGTGAAGTCGAGGCTGTACAGTCCTGCCTCCATGCCCTCCGCCGCGCCATGCGCGGTGACGCCGGTTGCCCCGTTGAGTTCCGCCAGCGCCTGTTCCACCGTGCCCCGGTCATAGCCTTCGACCAGCAGGACCCGGTCGGCGATGCCGTCTGGCGTCCTGCGCAATTCCTTTTCCTGGGATTTGGTTTCGCTGGATTCCCGGTCGCCGAGCAGCAGATGCGCGGCGTTCAGCCCCGGACGGGCGGCGAGGGCGGGCAGGATATCGTTTGCCAGCCAGTTGCCCAGCCGGTCCTCCGCGCCCGGCTGCGCTGACAGCCGGATCGTCAGCAGATAGCCGCCGATGCCGTGGCCATGGCTGGACGCCACGGTGCAGAGTGTGCGGTTCATCCCGGCGAACAGCGGCAGGGTGCGGTTCGACCACGGCGTCGGGTTGTTCAGCCGTTCCAGATAGGCGGGCGAGGTCAGGGTCGCCAGGGTTGCTGTCTGGTACATGATGCACAGGCGCGGGCTGCCGGTCAGAGAACGGTAGCGCGACCCCCGATGGAAGCCGGGAATCGCGACCCGTTCGATCATGTGTTCATGAGTGTGCCAGTGGTCGTGGTCCGCTTCCCGCCCGGGCTGCAGATCGTACCAGGCGACGAAGCAGCCTTTTCCCGGCATGGTCATGAGAGTGGTTCCCTTTACCGTTGGCGTGTACAGATGATGCGGCGCTTCCCGGCATACCCGGCGTTGCGCAGCGAACAGGCGGTGATTTCGCCGCTGTCTTCGTTGATCAGCCAAAGGGTGTTCCCGGCGACGATTTGGGGCTGGGCGGGCTGTGCGGCAGGGCGTTCCGCACGGTCACGCAGACTGCCGCCGCCGCGCAGGACAACCGGTTCCGTCCGGGCCGTGTCGATGATTTCCATGGTGTTGCCGCGATAAACCGTGACATCGGCATTGGCGTTGGAGGCTGCGAATCCGACGGCCAACAGTATAGTGGCTGCGATAAGGGCGATTGCCATGATGGTTCTCCCGTTCTCCGTTGCGCGCCGCTGCCCCGCCGCCGCATGGTTAAGAATGGGTTAAGCTTATCCGGCATTCGCGGCAAATGCCACACATCGGCGCGCGCTTGCGTCCGCGCCGCCGATGCGGAGAATACGGCGGATATCAGACAGGAAAGTCCCGCCCGCCATGCACACACGCTATCTGGAAGATTTTGTTCCCGGCGAAACATTCCGCACGCGCGGCATGACGATGGATGAGGCGTCGATCATGGATTTCGCCCGGCAATACGACCCGCAGCCGATCCATATCGACATCCATGCGGCGCAGGAAGGCCCGTTCAACGGGCTGATCGCGTCCGGCTTCCACACCCATTCGGTCATTTTCCGGCTGTGGATGGATCTCGGGCTGCTCTGGGGATCGAGTCTGGGCGGGCCCGGCGCGGACGAGTTGCGCTTCACCGCGCCGGTACGGCCCGGCGACACGCTGTATGCGGAGGTCGAAATCCTCGACGTCACGCCCTCGCGCTCTAAACCCGACCGGGGCGTCGTACGCTATCGCATGACCGGGCGGAACCAGCGTGACGAAACGGTGCTGTCGGTCGTCTCCATCACCTTCGTGAGGCGCCGGCCTGAAGGTTGAGCCGACCCGCTCGCGGTGAAGGAGCGAATATTAACATTTTGGTCACAATAATGGTTCAGGAATATGGTGGAAAGCGGCCCCAATATGGCAAACTCTGCTTGAGGGGGATTCCTGTCGGTGGCATAGTGCCGATTATTCGCGAATTGAGGGGAGACGGTTTTGATCCACAGGCTGAATTTCGCATCGACTTTGCGTATCGGCGGCACGGTCGCCCTGTTGGCCGGTAGCGCCGTCCTGTTCCAACCGCAAACCGCATCGGCGGCAAGCTGCCTGTATCCGGAAAAACTGACCCGCGCGTCGCCCAGTTACGATTGCCTCAGTACAGGTGAAAAGGCGCTGGTCGAGATGCGCAAGTTCCGGGCGGAAATAACCGTGGCGGCGCTGCGCTGTAACCAGCAGGCCATCTATAACGATGTCATTAGGCGCCACGACAGTGAACTTGTCGTCAAAGGCAAGGCGCTGGGAACAACCTTCCGCCGGCTGCACGGTGCGCGGGCGTCGAGCGAACTGAACCGTTTCGTGACCTTCCTGACCAACCGGGCCTCGATCAAGAGCCTCGGCATCCATAATTATTGCGGTACCATGACCCAGGTTATGAACGAAGCACTGCGTG
Organism: uncultured Alphaproteobacteria bacterium; assembly: GCA_963974145.1. Lineage (GTDB taxonomy): Bacteria > Pseudomonadota > Alphaproteobacteria > UBA8366 > MarineAlpha4-Bin1. The sequence continues at coordinate 4,179 of CAXBEC010000021.1, forward strand.
TGCCGGTTCGCAGCTTCATGACCTTTATCGCCAGCAACCCGATTGGCCGTGCGATTGCGCCGTCGTCGCCGGATACCACGGCTGTGACGGTGGCGGATAAATCAGGCGCGGGGTCGGCCGTCCGCTAACCGGACAGCGCCGGGACGGCCGGCGGGCAATTCGCGCCGGTCCAGGATACAAGAGACGAAGCTAAAAAAACGCCGTTCCGGGCATAACCTGGAACGGCGTTTGGTTTTGTGTCGCGGTGTCGCGGCCGCCGGGAAGGCGACCGCGTCCGGATTTATTTCAGGATGATCTCCCCCCGACGGTTCTGCGGCTCGCGAACACCGTCCGCGGTCTGTACCAGGGGTTCGCGTTCACCCTTCCACAGGATGGCGATGTCATCCGAGGCAACGCCAAGCCGGATCAGTTCCGCCTTGACCGCTTCGGCGCGTTTCTGCGACAGGGCCAGGTTGTAGCGATCCGTTCCGGCGCGATCCGCGTGGCCGGTGGCTTCGATGACCGTAATCGGCACTTCCTTGCTGGTCCTGGCCGCGGCCTGCACGATGGTCTGTGCATCTTCGGTCAGGTTGGACCTGTCAAAGTCAAAGAAGACGAGGAAGTTGCGGTTGACGACCGGCGCCGGCGCCGGCGGGGGCGGCGGTGCCACTTCCGCCTTCGGTGCGGGCGGCGGTGCGGGCGCTGCAACCGGCGTCGGTTCTGCCTTCGGCATCTGCTTCGGGCCGTTGAACGACCAGCGCAGGCCGATCATGACACGGTGTTCGCTGTAATCGCTTTCCAGATCGACGCCGGTTGACGTCGTCAGGTCGGCATCGGTGGTCGCGAGGAAACGGTAGTCGGTGAACAGGCCAAGCCGGTCATTGATCCGGTAGCCGATACCGGCAATCGCCTGCCCGGCAAGGACCCAGTCATCGTCATTGATGCTGGCGCCGCCGAACGGTGACGCACCGTCGACATCAAGCCGCATCGGGCCGACACCGGCACCGATATAGGGCGTGAAGTTCGACCCGGTCGAGAAATCGTAAAACCCGTTGAACATCATGGCCGTGCCGGAAACGTCACCGGTGCTGCCGGCCGCGCCCGAAACCGAATCGATATCGACTTCACGATGGCTCAATTCCATTTCGCCGCGCCAGTTGCCGCCAAAGGTCGAGCCGATGGCAAGCGATCCGACCGGACCGGCATCGAATTCGACGTTCGAGTTCACCCCCGTGCCATCGACATCCGAGTCACGTGGGAAGACGGCACCAACACCACCGGAGATATAAAGACCCTCGGACTGGGCGGCAGAAAGTTGCGGCCAGAACAGTCCGGCAGCAAGGATGCTTGTGGTGAGGATTTTCGACGGGTTCATTTCTAGACCTTTGTAAAGTCGGCTAAAACAGTCTTGCCAACACGGATATTTTCAAAATGCTATATAGCATTCATCGAAGGATATTAAACGATAGAAATCGATTGCGTTTTTTTCGCGGCAAAACGTGATATTTGTGCAACAAGAAATTGCCGTCGCATAGGGAAATTTCGCATGTTACTGGGTTCGACGGCGCGACTGTTACTTTTGGCTGCGGCGATGCTGTTTTTCAGCGGCGCCGTGAATGCTGAACCGGATGCCCCGCTGGCCGCGGCGCTGCAAACCGGCAGCCCGTCCGGCGCGTCTGTCGATGCTGCGGCAATGCAATCCCTTCGGCAGTTTTACGAAGACCGGGGCAACCGGTACGCCTGGACATCACCGGATAATGGCGGCGAACCGAATGCGGCGGGCCGCGCTGTCATCGCCTTCCTGCAGACGGTTTCACGGGACGGGTTGAATCCGAAAGCATACACGATTCCGGATACCCTGCGTGGCACGGATGCGGAGATGGCAATTGCCACGGCGCTGTTGCGCTACAGCATCGATGTCCGTTCCGGACGCGTCGAACCCGAAAAAGACGACCCTGAACTGTTCCGGACGCGCGTTGCCGTGGATCAGACCGGTATCCTGCGGAATGCCGCGACCGGGTCCGAAATCGAAGCCTTCCTGGAAACGCTGGCCCCCCGGGCGGTGGAATATCGGGCGCTTCGCGAGGCCCTTGTGGCCTACCGGGGCATGGCTGAATCCGGCGGCTGGCAGCCGGTGCCGGGCATTGTGACGATCAAGCCGGGGCATGCCGGGCCCGAACTGCAGCCGATATGGGAAAGGCTGCGTATCACAGGGGATATCGACCGGATATTGCCGATGCCCGCGACCTATGACGACGCGCTTGTCGCGGGTGTGATGCGATTCCAGCGGCGGCACGGTCTGTCCCCGGACGGCAATATCGGCCCCAGAACCCGGGCGGCGCTGAATGCCCCGGTTTCGCAGCGCATTCGCCAGATAGAACTCAATATGGAGCGCTGGCGCTGGTTGCCGGACGATTTGGGGGAAACCCATGTGATTGTCAATCTGGCCGGGTTCGATCTGCGCGCCGTGCGGCGTGGTGAGGAGGTCCGAAAGATTTCGGTGATTGTCGGCCGGCCCTACCGCCGGTCACCGGTTTTCAGCGACCGGATTTCCTACCTCGAACTGAACCCCGACTGGACCGTGCCCTACAAGATCGCGACGCAGGATATTCTGCCCAAGCTGCAGGCCGATCCGGGCTATCTGGCGGAAAACAATTTTCAGGTGTTGCCGGCGGGGGGCGGCGTGCCGGTCGACCCTGCATCAATCGACTGGACAACCTATGGCCGCCGGAATTTCCCGTTTCTGCTGCGCCAGCTGCCGGGACCCACAAATGCGCTGGGCCGAATCAAGTTCATGTTCCCCAACAGGTTTTCGGTCTACCTGCACGACACCCCGGCGCGTGAGCTGTTCCGTCAGGACGTTCGCATGTTCAGTTCCGGCTGTATCCGGGTCGCGGAACCGATGGCGCTGGCCGCGTTCCTGCTGGAAGGCGATCCGGCATGGACGCCCGAAGCGCTGCAGAATGTAGTGGATACCGGCAAGACGAAAGTGATCCGGTTGCGCCAGACCGTTCCGGTGCATCTGACCTATCAGACGGCCTGGGTTGCGGCTGACGGCACGGTTCAGTTTCGCGAGGATGTCTACAATCGCGATACGCTGCTCGCCGCGGCGCTCTTCCCCGCAGGGAATGGTCATCGTTAACGGGGCCGGGCCCGCGGTCTGCAACAATGTCTGACGGCGCGTTATTTTACCGGCTATGGCTGGAAAACCCGGTAATTCTGCTTGCAGCGTTAACCAGTTGTAGTAGGTTTGCGGGCAAAATCAGGGAAATCGGATAAACGACCGGAGGACGGAAGATTGCTGAAGGCGAGTAGGGCTACAGGTCTGTCCAGAAGACACTTGCTAACCCTGCTCGGCGGCGCTGCCGTTGCTGCTACGTTGTCGCCGGCCATGGTGCTGGCGGCGACGCCTCGTGACGGCGCACGCCGTCTGACCCTGCACAATCTGCATACCGGCGAAAAACTCACCACCGCCTATTGGGAAAAAGGCTGTTATGACCCGGACGAACTGCAGGCCGTGGCGCAGTTGTGCCGGGACTTTCGCACCGGTGAGGTCCATCCGATCGACTGCGAATTGCTTGATCTTGTCCATGCGCTGGGACGGAAACTCGGCAGGACGAAGCCGATTGAACTGATCTCTGCCTATCGGTCGCCAAAGACCAATGCGTCCCTGGCGGCGAAATCCTCCGGCGTTGCAAAACGCAGCATGCACATGCAGGGCAAGGCCTTCGATATCCGTATTCCCGGCGTGTCCGCACGGCATATCTATAACGCGGCGCTTGAGCTGAAAGGCGGCGGTGCCGGGCTGTATGCCAAGTCGAACTTCGTACATGTCGATGTCGGCCGGGTGCGGCACTGGGGCGGCTAGTCCGGTTGATGGCCGGCACCGCCGACCTGTAACCGTCTGGTCAGCAGGTGGATCGCCCGTGCGACTTCCGGCCGGTCGCGGGCGTCTTCCGGCGGCGCTTCGCCAAAACGCCTGTAATCTTCCGGAAAACTCGTGCGGTAATGTGCGGTCAGCGCCGCGGAATGCGCGGTGCGGTACCCTTGTGACCGGATGCCGAGCAACAGGACCCGGTCCCCGACCGGGTGCAGCTCGGATGCCATATCCGTCCATAGCGCGGTGACTGTGTGCGCCGCCCTGGTGACGAAATAACAGTTGGTATCGATAAAGCCCCTGCCGTCGCTCTGCGGGCAGGGACCCAGTTCACTGCCGTCGAGCCGGTGCAGCATGCGCGCACTGGAACAGATATCGGCGCCGGTTTCCTGCTGCAGCCTGACAAGCCGCTCGATATGGTCGGGCGCGTACCAGTTGTCGGCGTCCAGCCAGGCGACCGCGTCGCAGCCGGAATCGAAAGCGGCCCTGCTGCCGATACCGCGCGGGGTATCGCCGTAATCGCCGTGATTCTTCTCCAGAACGATATGTTCCAGCCCCGAGTGCTTCGCAAGATCGCAGGTCTCGCCATCTGCGACCAGGATATGCCGGCAGGGATGGGTCTGGTGGCGGACGCTGTCGATACAGGCCGCAAACCAGTCGTCGCGGACCCGGTAATATGGCGTGATGACGGCAACCTGCATGATGTGTCGCGGACCGTCTGATATCTCAGTACTGATTGATGTCGGGCTGGTCGTCCTTCGATTTCTGAAAGAAAACCCTGATTATCCCGACAGAGGCGAGTGACAGACCGGCAAACCAGATCAGGATGCCTTTCCAGGATTCGAATATGAAGAAATCGCCGAACCACAATTCGGACTGACCGTAAATCAGGGCGGCGACAAGTATTGCTGCGATGCCGACGGGCAGCACGAAAAAATCGAACCCGATCATCAGGTCGAGGACAATCAGCAGGATGCCGAGAATAATCCAGGCCTCGGGTTTGAAAATCCAGTAGGTCACGCTGCCGTATACATCCATGTCTACTTCTTCAGGTTTTCGGTAATGACGGAAAGCGCGCCGAGCACGCCGGATATTTCGGTCGGAATGATGACTGTCTTCGCGCTGGGCGATGCAGCGACCTCGGCCAGCGCGCCGACCTGGCGTTTCAGAATTTCGAAGTCGATGGCCGGCTGGCCGTTATCCGCGATTGCGGCGGCAACGACACGGGTCTGTTCGGCATCGGCTTCGGCCTTCACCTTGACGGCATAGGCGTCCGCGTCGGCGGTGACCCGGATAGCCTCGGCCTGTCTTTGTGCTTCGAACAACTTGGCTTCCGCGCCGAGTTCGACAGCACGTTTTTCGCCCTCCGCCCGGGCAATGGCGGCGCGGCGCTCGCGTTCGGCATTCAGTTGCTGGCGTTGCGAATCCTTGGTCTGTTCATCGACGACGACATCCGTGATTTCGGTCCGGGTAATGTCGATGCCCCAGACTTCCGCTGCTTCCTGAAGGTTCTTGGCGATTTCCTCGCTCATCGACTCCCGGCTGGACTGCAGATCGTCCAGTTCCAGCTTGCCGGCGGCGGAGCGGATGATCGATTCCGATGCCGTATGCAGGGCGCGGTCGATATCCTGAATCCGGTAGACCGAGGCTGCCGCATCGACGATGCGATAGAAAACCGTCGATTCCAGTACGACCTCGACATTGTCTTTGGTGATGACCGAAATCCTGAATTCCTCAAGCTGTCGTTCGAGGATCGATATCCGGTGCGCCACACTATCCAGGAAGGGAACGATGAAATTCAGCCCGGCCTGCAGGGTCTTGGTGTATTTTCCGAAACGCTCGACAACGTAAACGCGGCTTTGCGGGACGATGTTGATGCCCTTGTAGATCAGAATCAGGGCAAACAGAACCAGCAGTATGGCGACGATGTTGCCCAGGTTCCACGCGATGAACATACCGATATCGTTATCAGACATTGCCGCCGCTACCTTCGATAGTTTCTACCACCAGTTTAGCGATGCAACGGCGCCAACGCCACTGGCTGCCGGGAAGGTCGTGCCGGCTTACGGCCCCTCGTCACCGATGCGGCGCAGGTCGCGCAGCGGGAACTGCTGGCCCGGATGGCGGGCGAGGGCTTCCTCGTCCAGATCGATGCCCAGCCCCGGCGCAGTCGGCAGGTCGATATAACCGTCCTTGGGCTGCAGCATCCCGGGGCAGCATTCCAGGCCCAGTTCGACAAAGGGCAGGAAATATTCGGTGATGACGAAGTTCGGCATCATCGCCGAAGCCTGCACCGTCGCCGCCAGCGCCACCGTGGTGGAGTTGTAGTTATGCGGCGAAACGGCGACGTAATAGGGCTCCGCCATCGCCGCGATTTCCTTCAGCTCCAGAATACCGCCGCAACTCGCCACGTCCGGATTGATGATGTCGGCCGCATTGTGCTGGAAGATCGGGCGGAACCCTGCCTTGGCATAAATTGCCTCGCCGGTGACGACCGGCAGCCTTACCTTGTCCTTGATGTCCGCCAGCGCCTCGACGTTTTCCCACATGCAGGGTTCTTCGAAGTAATAGGGATTGAACTCGGCATAGCGCTCGGCCAGGTCAATCGCATGCATCGGCGACAGGCGTCGGTGCAGGTCGAGCAGGATTTCCACATCGGGGCCGACGGCGTCGCGCACCGCCTTCAGCACGCGGACGGAATAATCCGCCTGTTCACGGGTGATGTAATTGCGCCAGGGACCGGAAATCGGATCCATCTTGATCGCGGTGAAGCCCTGCTGGACGACGCGCTGGGCGGCACGGGCGTAATCGTCGGCGCCGGTCATCTTGTAGTACCAGCCATTGGCGTAGACCTTGATCTTGTCGCGCACCGGCCCGCCCAGCAGGTTGTAGACCGGCTGTCCCGTTGCCTTGCCGTTGATGTCCCACATCGCGGTCTCGATGCCGGAGAGGGCGGAGTAGAATTCCAGCGAACCGCGCCTGGCCGCGTAATCGTCGAAGGCCACCTGGGTGAAATGCTTGACCTGGAAAGGATCGCGCCCGACGAGATACCGGCCGAGCTGTTCGACATGGGCGACGACGGAGGGGTCGCGGTCATACTGCGAATAGGCTTCGCCCCAGCCGTGGATCCCGGCGTCGGTTTCAACCTTTACGAAGATCCAGTTTTTCCGCCAGCCCGGATGGACGGTGATGCATTTGACCGATGTGACTTTCATGTTCCTTCTTTCCCCAATGAGTAGCGGTATTCTGCTGCAAGCGTAGCAACAATGCCCCGTCGTGCAAATGCTCCGCGCCTTGCCCGCCTGTAACCGTTTCGACCTGAAATCTTTCAAATTTTTGTAACGCCGCTGTCACCCCGCCGTCCGCTTTGCATTTTTAGGATGCCCGGACCGGCGGTGGAGCCGAATCCCGGGTGTCGCGATTCGCTGCCACTGCCGAGCACTATGTTGAAAGGCGGAACCGATGGCATCATTCAATCGACTGGACGTGAGGCTGGCGCAGGATGACGAGGAAATCAGACAGGCGCAGGCGTTGCGGTACCGGGTATTCTATGAGGAGCTGGGCGCACGCCCCACGCCCGAATTGCGGCGCCTCCGCCGCGATGTCGATGCGCTGGACGAACGCTGCGATCACCTGCTGGTCATCGACAATGCATCGCGCGACAAGGCGGATCGCGTTGTCGGCACCTACCGGCTGAACCTTGGCCGGGCCGATGACAAATCCAGGACATTCTATTCCGCAGGCGAATACGACCTGAAGCCCCTGTTGCACTGGCCGGGAAAACTGCTGGAGGTCGGGCGCTCCTGCGTCGCGGCGGAATATCGCCGCGGCCCGGTCATGCAGCGGCTGTGGACGGGCATCGCGGCTTACATGGACGAGCACGATGCCAGCGTGCTGTTTGGCTGCGCCAGTTTCCCGGGGACCGACCCGGCGGAACACGCCGAGGCCCTGTCCTACCTGTACCACCACCGGCTGGCGCCATCGCAATTGCGGGCCAGGGCCCTGCCGTCCCGGCGGGTGGAGATGGCGATGCTGGAACGCGGGGCCTACGATACCGGTGCCGCAATGGCGGCGCTGCCGACCCTGATCAAGGGCTATCTGCGGCTGGGCGGCGTGATCGGCGATGGTGCTGTGATCGACCACCAGTTCAATACGGTGGATGTCTGCATGGTCGTCAACGCGCGCGAAATCGTCGCCCGTTACCAGCGGTTCTACGCCGCGCAGGCCGAATCCCGGAAGGCGGCATGAACCAGCTTTTATTTTTCGTCCGGCTGTTGCGTGCGATGGCGCGTGGCGCCGGGATCGTGGTCATGACAATTGTTCTGACCGTACCCGCTGTGATGGCTGTTGCGGCAACGGGGCGCTGTCCCCTGATCCTGCCCCGGTTATGGCATCGCGGTGCCTGTGTCCTGACCGGGATTCGCGTGAACCGGATCGGCGAAGAAAATACGGCCGGCGATTCGGTGCTGGTGGCGAATCATGTTTCCTATCTGGATATCATGGCCATCGGCGCCTGGACGGACACGGTTTTTGTCGCCAAAAGCGATATATCCGAATGGCCGGTGATCGGGCCGCTGTCCCGATTGATCGGTACGGTGTTCGTCAGCCGTTCGCCGGCACGCGCCGGGCAGGAACGGGACCGTATCCTGGACGTTCTGGGGCGGCATCGCAGCCTCTGCTTCTTCCCGGAAGGGACCAGCAGCGACGGCAGGGACGTGCTGCCATTCAAGAGTGCGCTGTTCGATGCGGTGATGGAATCCGGCGCGGCAATCCACCCGGTGACTCTTGTGTGGTGCGACGAGGACGCGGGTTATGCCTGGTATGGCGAGATGTCACTGCTGCCGCATCTGGGCAGGGTGCTGATGCGATCCGGTGTCCAGGTTGATCTTGTCAGGCATCCTGCCGTGGCCAGCAGGGCGTTCACCGACCGAAAGGCGCTGGCCCGTCATGCCGAGGCGGCGGTCCGGGCGGGGCTCTCATCAGCCCCTCGTGAAGTCGACGATCCGCTGGTGTTGATGGCGCTGCCGCTGATCGAAACCGCCTGGTCCCGCGCGGCCTGATCCGGTGCCTGTGTGAACCCTCTTGCGCTGTCCCGGCACGATCATATATTGCCGTGGCAAGCGAGGACGACCTCCCCCATCCGGGATATCAGTTCGGGACGGCCCGAAGAAAAAACGGGAAGCCCCATGCGCGCCACCGGAGACCGCATCCGCCACGCCGTCAGTTTCGAGGTCATCGCCCTTTCCGTTGTCACGCCGATCGGCGCCTGGGCCATCGACCAGCCCCTGTACGGCTTCGGCGTGCTGGCCATCGTCTGCGCGACGATCGCGACCGGCTGGAATTACGTTTACAACCTGATGTTCGACCACGCCATGTTGCGGATCCGCGGCGCCGTGC
>CAXBEC010000022.1:0-13410 GCA_963974145.1 uncultured Alphaproteobacteria bacterium
CGTCGTGACTGACCCCGATGCGGCGCGCGATACCGTCCGCGCGCTGTTCGCGCGAAATGCCGGCCTGGCCGAAAACGATCTCACCGATCAGGTTTACAGCCTCTCCGGCGATGCCGCGGTGAAGCACATCTTTGCCGTCGCGGCCTCGCTGGACAGCCAGACGATCGGCGAACCCCAGGTACTGGGCCAGGTCCGGGAAGCCCATCGCTTCTCGCAGGCCCATGGCATGACCGGTCCGGAGCTTGCAGCGATTTTGCAGGCGGCCTATACGGCGGCAAAGCGGGTACGCACGGAAACGGAAATCGGCCGCCGTCCGGTTTCGATTGCCTCGGCGGCGGGCAGGATTGCGCGCGATGTGCAGGGTGACCTCTCGTCGGCGACAGTACTTGTCGTCGGGCTTGGTGATATGGCTGACATTGTTGTGGATCAGTTTCGTGCCATGGGTGTCACCCGCATTATGCAAAGCGGACCGTCGCGGCGAACCGAGGCGGCGGCACGGCGCAACGGATTTCATTTCATTGCATACGAAACACTTGATGATACGCTGAAAGATGCTGAAATCGTGGTTACGGCGGCGGGTACCGGGCAATTCCTGATTGGCGAGGATTCGATGAAGCGAACCTTGCGTCAGCGCCGTTTTCGGCCGGTCCTGCTGATTGATGCGGGGGTTCCGGGCGATATTGATCCGGCAGTAGGCGACCTGGATGGCGCCTTCCTGTATACGCTGGATGATCTGGAACGCGTGGCTATGGAGGGGCGCTCTACGCGGGGTGCCGCTTCCACCGCGGCTTGGGATATTATTGATCAGGAAGTGGAGGCCTGGCGGCGTTCCCATGCGGGTCGCGATGCAGCACCTGCAATTATTGCATTGCGCGCCCGTTTTGAGGCACTGCGTGATGAAATACTGGAAGAAGCGCCGGATGCGGATGCGTCGGAAACGACCCGGCGGCTGATCGGCCGTCTGCTGCATGAACCAAGTCGGGTCATGCGGGAAATTGCGTCGGGGAGCGACAGCGAGAAGAACCTGGAATCGGTGGAACGGATGCTCCGGCAGATCTTCCGCCTTGATGACCGTAATGATGGAAAGCAGGACTGAATGCGCGAAAATGAAAAATACGCCAGCCTCATTGCCCGCCAGGAGGAACTGACGGCTTTGATGTCGACGGGCGATCTCGCCCCGGAAGCCTTCACGAAGTGTTCCCGGGAATATGCCGAACTTGCACCCGTCGTTGAAAAAATCAGGGAGCTGCAGGATGCCAAAGCTGAACAGGCCGACCTTGAGGAACTGATCGACGACCCGGAAATGCGTGACATGGCGGAAAAGGAATCACGCGCGTTGCAGGAGCGTATCCCGGCGCTGGAGCAGGAGTTGCGCGTCTTGCTTCTGCCGAAGGATGCCGCCGATGAAAAGAATGCCATCCTGGAAGTCCGCGCCGGAACAGGTGGCGATGAGGCGTCGCTCTTTGCAGCCGAACTGTTCCGAATGTATCAGCGTTATGCGGACCTGCAGGGGTGGCGGTTCGAAATATTGAGCGTCAGCGATAACGAACTCGGCGGGTACAAGGAAGCCACGGCCCTGATTTCCGGCAAGGGCGTGTTTGCCAGGCTGAAGTTTGAATCGGGTGTCCACCGGGTCCAGCGGGTGCCGGAGACCGAATCGGGTGGGCGGATTCATACATCGGCCGCGACGGTCGCCGTGCTGCCGGAGGCGGAGGAAGTCGATGTCCAGATTGCCGACAAGGATATTCGCATTGATATTTTCCGGGCCAGCGGGCCTGGCGGACAGTCGGTTAATACGACAGACAGCGCGGTACGTATTACCCATCTGCCGACCGGCATCGTCGTTTCCCAGCAGGATGAAAAATCACAGCACAAGAACCGCGCCAAGGCGATGAAGGTTCTGATGGCGAGAATTTATGACCACGAACGTGAACAGGTAGATGCGGTGCGATCCGCAGACCGCAAAAGCCAGGTCGGCAGCGGCGACCGGTCGGAGCGAATCCGCACCTACAACTTCCCGCAGGGCCGTGTAACCGATCATCGCATCAATCTGACCCTGTACAAGGTGGACAGGGTTATCGATGGCGAGGCGCTGGACGAGGTCATCGGCCCGTTGATCGCTGAAGACCAGGCGGCGCGTCTGGCCAGCATGACATGACGGATATCCGCGCCTGCCTGATGCGCGGCGCGGCGCGGCTGAAGGCGGCGGGCATCCCGAATTCCCGGGCCGAATCGCGCGTGCTGCTGGCCCATGCGACCGGGTTTCCGCTGGAAACGCTGGTCGGCTATCCGGAGCGCCCTGTTGCAGACGAACCGTCGTATATGCAGCTAGTCGAACGGCGCGCCGCCCGCGAACCCCTGTCACACATCATCGGCCGCCGCGAATTCTGGAGCCTGGATTTCGCCGTGACCCGGGATACGCTGGATCCCCGCGCCGATTCCGAAACCCTGATCGAAGCGGTGATCGAACGGGTGGCGGATCGTGAAGCGCCATTGCGGATTGTCGATCTCGGTACCGGAACCGGATGCCTGCTCGGCGCGCTGCTGTCGCTGCTGCCTGGCGCCTTTGGCGTTGCGGTCGACCGCAATCCGGCAACGGCGGCGATCGCGGCCCGCAACCTGTCGGCTTTGGGGTTCCGCGATCGATTCGCCGTTCTGGCGGGGGACTGGGGCACGTCACTGGCCGGTGGTTTCGATATCGTCGTTTCCAATCCGCCCTATATTCCGAGCGATCATATCGACAGCCTGGAACCCGAGGTTTCTGTCTGGGAGCCCCGTCTCACGCTGGATGGCGGGCCGGACGGGCTTTACGCCTATCGGCAGATATTCGGCCAGATGCCGGAATTACTGAAACCGGACGGTTTCGCCGCGCTGGAATTCGGCGCCGGTCAGGGCGATGCCGTGGCCTTGCTGGCAAGGGGCGCCGGGTTCAACGTGTCGGAACGGCGGGCCGACCTGGGCGGGCGGGAGCGCTGCCTGATATGCGAAGCCGCTGTTAACGATGTATAGGGATAAGTATTCCGATAGTGATTGCTGCAATTTACGCTTGTTGTATCTATACTTCGCAGGAGAGGCTGGCAGAGCGGTAAGGAATCGTTACGATTTTGCGGCATAGTGTCGCGCAGACTACTTGCTGCTGCGAAAATGCGGTAGTTAGTGCGCCATATTTTGATCGGCAGGATCGCCCGGTTGGTCCCGCAAATTTGTTGCGCTTGATATGGTGTCGTGGCCGGTTAGTATGCGGCACAGTGGAAGAGGTTCTGTATACAGGTCCTGGCGGCTTGTTTTCGGGGCTGGGAGTTTCCGTTTGGGATGGAGGAAGCAATCGTGAAATCACGACTGGCCGCGTTTGCGGCGGCTTTTGTTGGTTCTGTGAGCACTGTTCTGTATGGCAGTGTTGCGTTTGCCGCGGAGCCACGGAATTGGCAATTGGGTCTGCAGGACCCTGCTTCGCCGACAGCAGCCCGTATCGACAGTTTCCACGACGTGCTGACGTGGCTGGCGACCGGCATCTCCCTGTTTGTCATGGTCCTGTTGTTGATTGTCATCTTCAGGTTCAATGAAAAAGCCAATCCGACGCCCACGAAAACCACCCATAATGTGGTGCTGGAGCTTGCCTGGACGATTGTACCGGTGATTATTCTGGTTCTTATGGCGATTCCATCATTCAGCCTGCTGTATTATGCGGATCGGGTTGAAGATCCTGACATGACGCTGAAGATCACGGGTCACCAGTGGTACTGGTCATATGAATACCCCGATCACGGTGGCTTCACATTCGACGCGAACATGGTAACCGACGAGGAAATCGCCAAAAACCCGAAGCTGAAGCGGATGATGGATACGGATAACCGGGTCGTTTTGCCGGCCGGCAAGAAGGTCCAACTCCTGATGACATCCGCTGACGTCATTCACAACTGGGGCATTTCCTCGCTGGGCGTGAAGCTGGATACGGTTCCGGGGCGGCTCAATGAAACCTGGGTTCAGGTCAACGAACCGGGTGTTTATTACGGTTTCTGTTCGGAACTTTGTGGCGTTGCCCATGCCTATATGCCCATCACCATCGAGGTGGTTTCACCCGAGGATTTCGACAAATGGGTCGAGCAGGCAAAAGTGAAATTTGCAAGCTCGGATGACGGGACGGCGCCTGCTGTCCGGGTTGCACAAAATAATGTCGCAGACTGAAGTGTTTAGAGGAGGGGTATAGACATGGCTGGCGCACACGCGGACCCGACTGGTTGGAAGCGCTTCGTCTATTCGACCAATCACAAGGATATCGGCACACTGTACCTGTTTCTGTCGGTGGCTGCGGCGCTGATTGGCGGTGGTTTTTCTGTGTATATGCGCATGGAGCTGATGGAGCCCGGCGTACAGTTCATGACCAATGCGGACGGTACGCCGGACGGCCAGGCCTGGAACGTGTTTGTCACGGCACATGGCCTGATCATGGTGTTCTTCGTGGTCATGCCCGCACTGATCGGTGGTTTCGGCAACTGGTTTGTGCCGCTCATGATCGGCGCGCCCGATATGGCGTTCCCGCGCATGAACAATATCAGCTTCTGGCTTCTCGTCCCGGCCCTGCTGCTTCTGGCGGCTTCAGCGTTTGTGGGTGATGGTGCCGGTACCGGCTGGACAATCTATCCCCCACTTTCCAATGGGGATGCGCATCCCGGACCATCGGTGGATATGGCGATTTTTGCGCTGCATCTGGCTGGCGCATCGTCAATTCTGGGCGCCATCAACTTTATCACGACGATTTTCAACATGCGCGCAAAGGGTATGACGCTGCACAAGATGCCGCTGTTTGCCTGGTCTGTTCTGGTGACAGCGTTTCTTCTCCTGCTGTCGCTGCCGGTTCTTGGTGGCGCGATCACGATGCTGCTGACCGATCGGAATTTCGGCACGTCCTTCTTCAAGCCCGATGGCGGCGGCGACCCGATCCTGTTCCAGCATCTGTTCTGGTTCTTCGGGCATCCTGAAGTTTACATCATGATCCTGCCGGGCTTCGGCATTATCTCGCACATCATTTCGACCTTCTCGCGCAAGCCGATTTTCGGCTATCTCGGGATGGCCTATGCGATGGTGGCGATCGGCTTTGTGGGCTTTATCGTCTGGGCGCACCACATGTACACGGTGGGTCTGGATGTTAATACACGGGCTTATTTCGTCGCGGCGACACTGGTGATCGCGGTGCCAACGGGTATCAAGATCTTCAGCTGGATCGCAACGATGTGGGGCGGGTCAATCCGTTTCGACACGCCGATGCTCTGGGCGGTCGGATTTATTTTCCTGTTCACGGTCGGTGGCGTGACCGGCGTGATCCTGGCCAATTCCGGCGTGGACCTCGTGCTGCATGACACCTACTACGTTGTGGCGCATTTCCACTACGTCCTGTCCCTGGGTGCTGTCTTCTCGATTATTGCCGCGACTTATTACTGGTTCGGCAAGATGACCGGACGGCACTACCCGGAATGGGCCGGCAAGTTGCATTTCTGGACGACGTTCATCGGCGTCAACCTGACCTTCTTCCCGCAGCATTTTCTGGGGCTGGCGGGGATGCCGCGGCGTTATATCGATTATCCGGACGCTCTGGCCGGCTGGAACATGGTGTCGTCCTACGGTGCTTTTCTTACCGCGGGATCAACGATCTTCTTCCTGCTGGTGATGTGGTATTCGATGGTCGCCGGTCGGAAGGCGGAAGCCAACTACTGGGGTGAAGGTGCGACGACACTTGAATGGACCGTCAGCTCGCCGCCACCGTTCCATAGTTACCACGACCTGCCCGTAATCAAATAATCAGGCGCGGGTCCAAGGGAGGCTGACAGGGTGAGCGACGCCGCATTACGGACGGTGGAACTGGATCGCGCAGAGGCTGCGCCGGGCGATTTTTTCGCTCTGCTCAAGCCGCGTGTGGTATCGCTCGTCGTGTTTACGGGCGTGACCGGTATCATGGTTGCGCCCGGGTCGATCCATCCTTTGATCGCCCTGGTCGCCTTGCTTTGCATCGCGGTCGGTGCCGGGGCCGCGGGGGCAATTAACATGTGGTATGACCGCGACATTGATGCGGTCATGACGCGCACGAGCCGCCGGCCGATCCCTATGGGAAAGATAACGCCGGGCGATGCTCTCGGCTTCGGTACGGTGCTGGCTGTCGGTTCGGTGACGGTCATGGGGCTGGCCGTCAATCATGCCGCCGCCGCCCTGCTTGCGGTGTCGATCCTGTTTTACGTTTTTATCTATACGGTCTGGCTGAAGCGCCGCACGCCGCAGAACATCGTGATCGGCGGCGCCGCGGGGGCATTTCCGCCGATGATCGGCTGGGCGGCGGTCACGGGTTCCGTCGGCATTGAATCGGTATTGCTGTTTGCGCTGATTTTTTTCTGGACGCCGCCGCATTTCTGGGCGCTCGCGCTGTATCGGCGCGGCGATTATGAAAAGGCCGGTATCCCGATGCTGCCCGTCGTCGCCGGGGAGGCCGAAACCAGGAAGCAGATGCTGCTTTACACGATTCTGCTGCTGCCGATCGCTGTCGCGCCGGCATGGTTCGGTGTCGTAGGCTGGTTATATGGCGGTGTCGCGCTGGTCCTGGGGCTGGTGTTCCTGGCAGCGGCGATTGCAGTGTGTTTCGACAAGACGCACCGCTCTGCAAAGCGCATGTTCGGCTATTCGATTTTTTATCTGTTTGCCCTTTTTGCAACGATGATAGCCGATGTACCGTCCGGTTTGGCCGGGTGATGCACGATGACCGTAAAGGCGGATGTGGCGGGAACCATGGCTGACGAAGACGGCAAGCGCGAAGCGCAGGACGAAAATCGTCGCCGGCAACGCTCGAAGAACCTGACGATGCTGTTCGTGCTCGGCGGACTCGCTTTGCTGTTTTATATCATCACGATTGTTCGTATGGGCGGCGGGTGAGGCAATGGCGTCTAGTGACAGAAACCGGAAAACCCTGATTGCCTGCGTTGTCGTTGTCGCGGGGATGACAGGACTGTCCTTCGCATCCGTGCCTTTGTACGACCTGTTCTGCCGGGTTACCGGTTATGGTGGCACGACCCAGGTTGCGGCAACGGACAGCGAAACGGTTTCAGACCGTGTCATACGCGTGCGTTTCGATGCATCGACAAACCCGCATCTCGGGTGGCGGTTCGAACCGGTACAACGCGAAATGACGGTGCAGTTGGGTCAGACGGCGGTCGCCTATTATCGGGCGACTAATCTGGAATCGACTGCCAACACCGGGACTGCGACATTCAATGTGACGCCGCAGAAGGCCGGCCTCTATTTCGCCAAGATCGACTGTTTCTGCTTTACAGAACAACAGCTTGATCCGGGCCAAACAGTTGAAATGCCGGTTACCTTTTACGTCGATCCGGAACTTGATACCGAACCGAACCTTGATGAAGTAAAGATAATTACGCTGTCCTATACGTTTTTCCGCGCAGAAACGGACAATACGGCTGCGGTAGACAAGACTGCCTTTGTTAAACCGATTACTAAAAAGCCGGCAGAGATAAACTAGTGAACAGAACACAGAACGAGTGAGAACGGATATGAGCGCTGATCACGCACAAACCCATGACTATCATCTCGTCGACCCGAGCCCCTGGCCGGTCGTCGGTACCATAGCGGCGGCCAGCCTGTTCTTCGGGCTGATCGTGTACATGCATCCCGATATGTTCGGTTCGGATATTGAACCGAAGATGGAGGCGCTGGGTATCTGGACCATTGCGCCAGGGGTGGGCCTGCTGTTCCTGACCGGCTGGTTCTGGTGGCGCGACATTATTCGCGAGGCTGAATTCGAAGGCCATCACAAGCCGGTCGTGCAACTCGGCATGCGCTATGGCATGGCGTTGTTCATCTGCTCCGAAGTCATGTTCTTCGCCGCGTTCTTCTGGGCCTTCTTTGATGCGTCGCTGGCGCCGAAGGAAATGCCCTATGACGTGCCCGGCGGTGTCTGGCCGCCCGAAGGGATTCAGACCTTCGATGCGTTCGATCTGCCATTCATGAATACGCTGATCCTGCTGCTTTCGGGCGTTACGGTCACATGGGCGCATCACGCCCTGATCGAAGGCGACCGTCGCGGCCTGATGCGCGGGCTGGGCCTGACGATCCTGCTGGGGATCGCCTTTACCTGTCTGCAGGCGTATGAATACGGCCACGCGCAATTCGGGATCACGAGCGGGATTTACGGGTCCACCTTCTACATGGCGACCGGGTTCCACGGTTTCCATGTCATCGTCGGTACCTGTTTCCTGATCGTCTGCTTCTTTCGGGCCCGTTCCGGGCATTTCAAGCCGGAACATCATTTCGGTTTCGAAGCCGCTGCCTGGTACTGGCATTTCGTTGACGTGGTCTGGCTGTTCCTCTTCATCTGCGTCTACTGGTGGGGCGGTTGATCGATAATTGATGGCCGATTCATACCCGCCAGTTTCCCCGTTCGCGGCCGGGCTTCGTTGCCGGTGTCCGCGATGCGGGGTGGGGCGGCTCTTTGAAGGCTATCTGACCGTTGCCAAAACGTGCGACCATTGCGGGCTGGACCTGAAAGCGGCCGATAGCGGCGATGGCCCGGCGGTGTTTGTCATCTTTATTGTCGGGCCGATTGTCACCGGCCTCGCGCTCTGGGTCCAATCCGTGTTCGAACCGCCGTTATGGATCCATGCCCTGTTATGGATTCCCGCAATCTGCGGCGGTTCGGTCTTGCTGCTGCGCCCCTTCAAGGCCGTGATGATCGCGCTGCAGTACCGGCATAAATCCGGCGAAGCCGGCTCCGAGACTTTCGACTAGATACGAGACCGATTATTTATGGGATTTCGCCCGCAGTTCTGGCCCACCGTCGTGACGGTGCCGATGCTTATCGCCCTGGTCGGGCTCAGTATCTGGCAGTTCAACCGGTATGGCTGGAAGGCCGACCTAATCGAAAAGCTGAACACCCGTGCGGAATCGGAAGCGATTGACCTGCCCGCCGCACCACCAGCCACCGACGACCTTGAATTTCAGCGCGTGCGTGTGACAGGGACCTATCTGCACGACAAGGAATTCCATCTGGTGGCGCGGTCGATGCGCGGCAATCCGGGCCTGCATATTTTCACGCCGCTGCGACGCGCGGATACCGGCGGGGTCGAACTGATCAACCGGGGCTGGGTACCCGGCGACCGGCTGGACGTCGCGACGCGTTCCGAAGGACAGCTCGCGGGCGAGGTAACCGTTGAGGGAATTCTTCGGCTGACCAAGGGACAGGGCAGTTTCATTCCCGATAACGACCCGGTGAAAAATGTCTGGTTCTTCATCGATCCGGCAGCAATGGCGAAGGCCGCCGGCCTTGAAGGCTTGCCGCAACACTATATCGTTTCGGGCAATACGGACGTGCCCGGCAATTTTCCTGTTGGCAAGCAGTGGCGCATCAACCTGCCCAATAACCATCTGGAATACGCCCTGACCTGGTTGTTCATGGCCATGGCGTTGCTGGTGATCTATGTCGTCTACCACCGCAAGCCGCGCTGACAACGCCGCGGCGCCGGCAGCATACCGGGAGCTGGAAAGCCGGTTCCGCCGAATCGCCCTGATCGGCGATGCCCTGAATCAGTTACACTGGGATCAGTCCGTCATGATGCCGCCCGGTGGCGCGGGGCCGCGCGGCGAACAGATTGCGGCGTTGGCGGTGATCCGGCATGGCGCGCTGACCGATCACGCGATGGACGATCTGCTGGCCCGGGCCGCCACGCAGGCCGGGTCGCTGGATGCATGGCAGCAGGCCAATCTGCGGGAAATGCGCCGGGACCACGCCCATGCCGCCGCCCTGCCATCGGATCTCGTCGAAGCCTTGTCGACCGCGACGAGCGAATGCGAGACGATCTGGCGCACCGCGCGGCGAGATGCGGATTTTGCCGCCGTGCTGCCCTCCCTGACGGAAGTGTTGACCCTCACCCGCCGCAAGGGCGAGGCGCTTTCCGCCGCACTGGGGGTGGGATTGTATGACGCGCTGCTCGACGCCTTCGAGCCCGATGGGCGCAGCGCCGATATTGACCCCGTTTTCGACGCCTATGCCGCTTTTCTGCCGGATTTCCTGGAAAATGTTCTGGCGCGGCAGAAATCGCAACCCACGCCGGCATTGCCGCCGGGCCCGTTCCCCATGGCGCAACAGCGGGCCCTGGTGCGCCGCATGGCGGAGACGGTAGGACTCGATTTCGAATCGGCGCGGCTCGATGAAAGCCTGCATCCTTTCTCCGCCGGTATACCCGAGGACAGCCGGATCACCACCCGTTACGACGAGGCGGATTTCACCCAGGCGCTTATGGGGGTGCTCCACGAAACCGGGCATGCGATGTATGAACGCGGCCGCCCGGCAGCATGGCGCTATCAGCCGGTCGGCGAGGCGCGCGGCATGACGATGCATGAAAGCCAGTCGCTGCTGGTCGAAATGCAGGTCTGCCGGTCGCCGGAATTCATGGCCTGGGCGGCGCCTGTGATTCGCGACGCCTTCGACGGGACAGGACCCGCATGGGGGGCCGATAACCTTGGCAGGCTGGCGCTCCGTGTCGAACCGGGCTTTATTCGCGTCGATGCGGATGAAGTGACCTATCCGGCCCATGTCATTTTGCGATATCGGCTGGAACGCGCAATCCTCTCCGGCGACCTTGCCTTGCCGGACCTGCCCGGCGCCTGGAATGACGGGCTGAAGGAGCTGCTGGGCGTAACCCCGCCGGATGACAGGCTGGGTTGCCTGCAGGATATCCACTGGTATGACGGCGCCTGGGGCTATTTCCCGACCTATACCCTGGGGGCAATGGCGGCGGCACAGATTTTCGCCGCCGCAAAACAGGCCGACCCGTCCATCGCGCCGGCACTCGGCCAGGGTGATTTCGGACCGCTGATGGGCTGGCTCCGCACCAATATCCATGAAAAGGGATCGTCCCTGTCGACCGGCGAAATCCTGCAGCAGGCGACCGGTCAGCCGCTCAACGCGGCGGCTTTTCAAAAACATCTGAAGTCGCGCTACCTGCCCGATTAACCCCGGACGAATGCTTGCCTGCATCGTGGCCTGTGGATAGGTTACGCGCGCTGCCACAGGCTGAAAGGAATACGGTGCGCTATATCAGCACACGCGGGCGGGCGCCCGAACTGGAATTTGATGACGTTCTGCTGACCGGGCTGGCCCGGGACGGCGGGTTATATCTGCCGCAAAGCTGGCCGAAATTCAGCGCCGACGAAATCCGCGCGCTGCGGGGCCTTTCCTATCCCGAACTGGCGGCAAAAGTGATTGCCCCCTTTGCCGTGGGCAGTATCGATCCTGCGGACCTGTCGGCGATCCTCACCGAAAGCTACCGGGATTTCGGCCATAAGGCCGTGGCGCCGCTGCAGCAGCTTGAGCCGGCCCTGTGGGTGATGGAGCTGTTCCACGGGCCGACACTGGCCTTCAAGGATTTTGCGATGCAGTTCCTGGGCCGCGCCTTCGACCATGTCCTGACGAAGCGCGGCGAGCGGGTGACCATTGTTGGCGCGACCTCCGGCGATACCGGTCCCGCTGCGATCGAGGCGTGCCGCGACCGGGAAGCCGTCGATATCTTCTTCCTGTATCCGCATGGCCGCGTGTCGGAAGTGCAGCGCCGCCAGATGACGACGGTGACGTCGAAGAATGTTCACGCCCTGGCGGTCGAAGGCACCTTTGACGATTGCCAGGATATCGTGAAGGCCATGTTCAATGACGAGACGTTCCGCGATGATGTCCGGCTTTCTGCGGCCAATTCGATCAACTGGGCGCGGATCGTGGCCCAGATCGTCTATTACTTTCACGCCGCCGTGTCGCTGGGGGCGCCGGACCGCGCGGTTTCCTTCGCCGTGCCGACGGGGAATTTCGGCAATATCTATGCGGGATATGCGGCCAGGGCCATGGGCCTGCCCATCAGCCAGTTCATTATCGGCTCCAACGTCAACGATATCCTGCCGCGTTTCTTTGACAGCGGCGCGCTGACGACCGGAACCGTGACACCGACGATTTCGCCCAGCATGGATATCCAGGTGTCGAGCAATTTCGAACGCTTTCTGTTCGAGCTCTACGGGCGGGATGGCCGCGCGACCGAAGCGGCGGTCACGGAGTTCCGCGAGAAAGGGACCCTGTCCGTCGGCAGCAACCTGTGGCAGAAGGCGCAGGATACCTTCGACGGGTACAGAACGGATGAGGCCGAAACGAAAGCCGTAATCGGCGAGACTTACCGGAGTAGCAATTACCTGCTCGATCCGCACAGCGCCATCGGTGTTGCCTCCGCACGGGCCAGGCGCAAGGATGCCACAACGCCGGTTGTCGTGCTGGCCACCGCGCATCCGGCGAAATTTCCCGATGCGGTACGGGATGCGTCGGGGGTGTATCCCGAATTGCCGCCCGCACTGGCCGATCTGCGCGAACGCCCGGAACGGATCGAGGTTCTGCCGAACGACCTGCAGGCCATTCAGAAATATGTGCGGGACCATCTCGGCATCGCGGGGCCGGCATGAGCAGCGTGCAGCTGACCACCCTGCCGAACGGGTTGCGGATTGTCACGGATACCGTCACGACCGTGGAAACGGTTTCGGCCGGGGTCTGGGTCGGCGCCGGGACGCGGCATGAACCCGCGAAGATAAACGGTGTCGCGCATCTGCTGGAACATATGGCGTTCAAGGGCACCGAACGGCGCAGCGCCATCGATATCGCCCGCGAAATCGAGGATGTCGGCGGGCAGATCAATGCCTATACAAGTCGGGAACATACGGCCTATTACGCCAAGGTGCTGAAGGGCGATGCGCGGCTGGCCTTCGATATCCTGGCCGATATCCTGCAGAACTCGGTCTTCGACCCGCAGGAACTGGCGCGCGAACGGTCGGTGGTCCTGCAGGAAATCGGGCAGGCCAACGACACGCCCGACGATATCGTTTTCGATTACTTCCAGACCGCAGCCTTTCCCGATCAGCCGTTGGGCCGGCCGATCCTGGGGCCGCCGGAGATCGTCGAGGCAATGAGCCGCGACGAAATCATGGGCCATATGCAGCGGACCTATGGCGCGGAAGCCATGGTGCTGGCCGTCGCCGGCAATATCGAACACGATACTGTGGTCGCGCTGGCGCAGGACATGTTTGGCGGGATCAGGCCGACCTCAACCCGGGAAACGGCGCCGGGTGTGTACCGGGGCGGCGACTACCGGCACGAGCGGGACCTGGAACAGCTGCACCTGGTGCTGGGTTTCCCCGCTGCCGGTTATCATGACGATGATTTTTATGCCGCGACCGTGCTGACATCGCTGTTCGGCGGCGGCATGTCGTCACGGCTGTTTCAGGAAATCCGCGAAAACCGGGGGCTGGCCTATTCGATTTACGCATTCAACGCCTTTTATGCCGATTGCGGGATGCTGACGGTTTATGCGGGAACCGGGCCGGAAATGA
>CAXBEC010000023.1:0-13115 GCA_963974145.1 uncultured Alphaproteobacteria bacterium
CCTGATCGTCGGGCTAGGTTACGACACGGTCGAGGTCGAATATGAAGCCTGGATTGCGGATGTACCGCTGCTGCAGATCGATATCGAAGCGGTTGATGTTGCGCCATCTGTCACCGTTGCGGCCGAGGTCACGGGCAGCCTGGACGATTCCCTGAAACGGCTGGCGGATTCCGGCGCCGGCGCCAGTGAATGGACCGCAGAGGCTGTCGCGGCCCACAAAAAGGAATTCCAGGAGTCACTCCGCCCCGCCGCAAAAGGACTGACCCCGTATCAGGTCATCGACGCCGTGCGCGATGTCCTGCCGCGCGAGGGCATTCTCTCTTTCGATGTCGGCGCGCATACGCACCAGATCGCGAGCCAGTGGACAGCCCATGCACCGCGCGAATTCTTGATCACCAATGGCTGGTCTTCGATGGGCTTTGGCTTTCCCGCGGCAATCGCGGCGAAGATCGCCCGGCCCGACCTGCCGGTCGTCTGCATCATCGGCGATGGCTGTTTCCAGATGACCTGCGGCGAACTGGCAACGGCACGGCGAATGGGGCTTGCCATTCCCTTTGTCGTCCTGAACGACAGCACGCTGAGCCTGATTCATATCAAGCAGTCACAGCGGCAGTTCGGCAATTCCGGCGTGGCGCTGGAAACCGGCAACAGCGGGCCGACGCCGCAGCATTATTTCGGTGCCCCGGCGATTGGCGTCGATAATATCCCCGAATTGAAGGAACGGCTGGCGGCGGCGTTTGCGGCCGACGGCCCCAGCGTCATCGAAACCTATGTCGACCCGGCGCATTACATGGAAACGGTGTTCGACTGACACGGGGGATATCCGACAGATGACCGCACGGAATACGCAGGTTCTTTTGGCACGGCGACCGCAGGGCGCCCCCGTGCCGGAAGACTTCGACATCGTCGAAACTGCAGTACCGTCCCCGGGCAACGGTCAGTTTCTGACCCGCACGGTTTATCTGTCACTCGATCCCTACATGCGCGGTCGGATGAATGCGGAACGGTCTTATGCGGAGCCGGTGCCGATCGGCGGTGTGATGGAAGGCGGCACGGTCAGCCAGGTTATCGAATCAAACCACCCCGATTTCAAACCCGGCGATTATGTCGTGGGCCGTACCGGCTGGCAGGAATATGCGCTTTCGAACGGTACCGGAATGCGGCGGCTGGATCCGGGCGCCGCACCGTTGTCCACTGCGCTGGGCGTCCTGGGCATGCCGGGGATGACCGCCTATACCGGCCTGCTGAATATCGGCCAGCCGAAAGAAGGCGAAACCCTGGTCGTCGCGGCTGCCTCGGGGGCGGTCGGCAGCGCCGTCGGACAGATCGGCAAAATCATGGGATGCCGTGTCGTCGGGATTGCCGGAGGGCCCGAAAAATGCCGCTATGTGACAGAAGAACTCGGTTTCGACCAATGTCTCGATCATCGCGATATGAACCTTGAGGCAAATCTGGCGGACGCCTGCCCCAACGGAATCGACATTTATTTTGAAAACGTTGCGGGGCACGTATTGCGGGCGGTCATACCGCATTTTAATTTCTTCGCCCGTATGCCTGTATGCGGATTGATCGCACAATACAACATGACCGAAGCACTAGACGGGCAGGACCACTTACCCTTGCTTATGCGTTCGGTGCTGACCAACCGGCTGACTGTCCGCGGCTTCATCGTGCGCGATTTCGCAGATCAGGAAGAAGAGTTCCGGCGCGAGGTTGGAACATGGATTCGCGACAACCGTTTCAAGTACCGCGAACATCGCGTTTCAGGACTGGAGAACGCGCCGGCAACATTGATCGGCATGCTGAAAGGTGAAAATTTCGGCAAGGTTATAGTAAAAGTGGCAGAAGAAACGACCTGAACACCCTGGGAACCGCGCTGGTACTCTCTGGTACTCTATCGACTGCCCAGCCAGTCCCTGAAGTCACCGGCGGAAAGTGGGTGACTGAACAAAAACCCCTGCATTCCAGAACAGTTTGTCCGACGAATGGCTTCGGCCTGGCAATCCGTTTCAACGCCCTCGGCGATGGAAATAAAATTGAGGCTTTCGCCCATCTTCACGATGGCTTCGGTGATTGCCTTGTCGGGCCCGGGCATGGTTATTTTGCTGACAAGCGACCGGTCGATTTTCAGCTTTCGAAGCGGAATTTCGCGCAGGTACGACAGGGAGGCAAAACCGGTACCGAAATCGTCGACAGCGATTCCAACGCCGAGCCTTTGAATGCGGTGAAAGGTCTCAAGCAAACATTCTGACGAATTCAATGCGACGCTTTCTGACACCTCCAGTTCCAGCCATTCGGCGCCGATGCCTGCCAGATCCAACGCGTTTTCAACTTCGCTGACAAAATCCCGGTTCCTGAACTGGCTTGGCGATATATTCACAGCGACCGGAAAAGGCCGTATCCCGGCATCAAGCCAGCGCCGCGCTTCCTGGCATGCTGCCACCAGGACATACTCTCCAATTTTATTGATAATGCCCGATTTTTCAGCGTGTCCGATAAATTCTCCGGGCATGACCAGTGCCCCGTCGGGACGCCGCCAACGGACCAGTGCCTCCACACCAAGAAGGTTCCCGTTCGCGGAATCAATCTGGGGCTGGAACTGCAACTCGAACTCCCGGCGGATGATCGCGAGCCGCAAATCGGTTTCGAGGATGCGCTCATGTCGCGCCCGCGTATCCATTACCTCGTCATAATACTGAAAAGTACCGCGTCCCCGCTTTTTCGATTCATAAAGCGCCTGATCGGTCAGCCGGATCAGTTCACTCGCGTCTGCGGCATCACGAGGAAAAATTCCGATACCAATACTGCTCCCGCCTGGCACGAGATTGCCATCAAGCACGACCGGTTGGGATAACTCAGCAACGATGCGCTCTGCGACCTGGCGGATTCGCAGCGGGTATTCCACATTGTTCAGGATAATCGCGAATTCATCCCCGCCGATCCTGGCAACCGTATCACTTTCCCGGACGGATTGTTCCAGGACCCGGGCGGTATGTTTCAGCAAAGCGTCACCAACCGGATGCCCGAATCCGTCGTTAACGTCCTTGAACTTGTCCAGGTCCAGCAGCATGAGCGCAACCGACAAGCCCTGCCGGTCCGCCATTTTCAGAGCGCCATTCAACCTGGATTCGAATTCATACCGGTTCGCAACAGACGTCAATTGATCGTAAAGCGCCAGTTGCTGAATTTCCTGTTCGGCTTTCTTCTGCTCGGTCACATCACGCAGAACGCAGGTAAAACTGACGCGCCCTGAAATCGCAACACGCGATACAATCATCTCTACGGGAAAGGATGCGCCTCCTTTACGCTGAAGCGCGCAGTACAGACGCTTGCCGACCAGACCATCCAAGGATTCCACCTCTCCCAATGCAGGGTTCAGGTTGTCGATATCCTTGAGGAAATCCCCCAACCAGCAGCCGATCAGGTAAGACGCGCTGCAGTTGAGCATCCGGAACGCGGAAATGTTTGCCGACTCTATTATCCCGGAAGAATCCACACAGATAATCCCGTCTATCACCGCATCCAGGACGGCATTGATACGCTTCGCATTGTCCACCGCGCTGGACCGCGCGCGCTCAACCAGTTCCTGGGAAACCGCGAGTTCCCTCGTCTGCGTCATGCTGTTCGCAGCATTAACTTCCATCTGCGCCACGATATTTTCCAATTCGCGAACACGCCGCCGCAGCCTCTCAGCAGAATGCGGATAAACCGAATCGGTTTTTGTAATGAAGTTCATAATCCTCCCACTACCCACCATGCACCCCACATGTCCGCTCGCCATGCATTCCCACGACGTGCGAATACTAAAAATAGAATTCTTTAGTTAATATTCCGTTTAGAGTTAATGCAGGCCGGGATATACGTGGACATGGCGTAGACGTTGCGTAAAATTAGTTAACGAAGATAGTTTTGCCGCCCCGTCACGTACCGCGCTATCCCGCTACAATCCCATTTGCAAATTCGTCAAAAACATCATTACACTTCCCGTAATGCGTTCTGATGCATGATTTTCCTGCCCCTAAGGGCGCAGGTATCGTGCACATTTCAGGGTAAGCTGATTCATAGTGAAGCAGCACACGCATGACGTAAGGGGGATTTTAATGAATGAGATTGCATTGCGAGGACGATGGCTCAAACGAGCGGTCGTTACACTGGCGCTCGCCGCGCCGATAATTGCAGCGAATGCAGGTACCGTACAAGCCGCGGATCCCGAACTTGTCATGAAGGTTGGCATTACGCCGGGACCGGGCAGCCTTCCCGGCCTGGAAGTGGTACATTTTGGCGAGATGGTTAAAGAGAGGACCAACGGCGCAATCGACGTGCAGTTGTTTGCCTCGTCACTGCTCGGCAAGGAAAACACCCAGATCGAAGGGCTGGTTGCAGGAACCCATGACGGCTTCGCGCATGTTTCGGCCTATACCGGTCGGGTCAAGGAAGAGCGTTACTGGGACCTTCCATTCCTGTTTCCGGATGTGGAATCCGTCAAGCGCGTGGCCCAGGGTCCGTTGCGGCCCGAGATCGAGGAGTATTACCGCAAATACGGCATGGAACTGATTGCCCTCTGGGGGTACGGCTACCGGCAGTTCTTCGGCAACAAGCGTCCGTACAACGTGCCTGACGACCTGAAGGGAATCAAACATCGCATCCCGGGCGGCAAGTCAAAACAGATCCTGTTCACCGCACTGGGGGCGAACCCGTCGACAGTGACGTTCTCCGAACTTTACCAGGCGCTGAAGGCCGGCGTCGTGGACAGCCAGGACAACCCGCTGTCCATCAGCTACGAAACCAAATTCCATGAAGTGACCAAGTACCTGTCGATCTGCAATTACATTTACAACCCGCAGATATTTGCCGTCGGTCTGCCGTTCTGGAACAAGGTCCCGGACAAATACAAAAAGATCCTCAAGGAAGTCGGGCGCGAGAGCGAGGACTGGTCTTACGAGCTCATGACCAAGCTCGACAACGAGACCCTAGACAAGATCAAGCAGGAAGCTCCGCATATGGAGATCAACTACTGCAAGAAGGAAGACCTCGCGAAGTGGCAGGAGGTTGCCAAGCCTGTCTATGACGCCTTCATCGAGGATACGAGCCAGGAATGGTTCGACAAAATCAAAAAGACTGCCGCCGGCGGCTGATCAGCCCGGTAGCAGCATGAGGCCGAATTGTTCCGGCCGGAACGCAGTAACAATGTTTCGCGGCCGGTCGGAACAAGGCCTGTTCACAGGCTATCAGGATACTGAATAGAAACCGTGGCATAGCGCAACGGCCCATTAAAATTGAATCTATTCACGACTGAACAATCGTTGATGGGAATATTGCCGCATCACACGCATCAAAGATTGCTTCTCCCGCCATCAGGTTTGACGTTTATCGAAAAACCACCCTACTATCGAAGTATTGCTGACTGATTTCACCTCGTGAAACGAACAAATTCGGGGTGACGTTAGACGCAATAATAATCAACGCACCGAATAAAAAACCAAGGTGCATTTGAACAGACAGGGAGAACGGAAAAATGAGAAATACTAACGTCAAGCCCACCTGGATTAAGGGGGCCACGTTGGCGGCGTCCCTCGCCGTGACGAGTCTCGGCTTCGCAACGACGGCAAACGCCGCCGACCCAGAAGTCGTCATGAAAGTGGGCATTACTGCAGGCCCGACATCGATCCTTGCAAAGGATCTGGAATACTTTACCCAGATGGTCGACCTGAACTCGAACGGACGGATCAAGGTCGAGCTTTATGCGTCGTCGCTGCTCGGCAAGGAAAATACGCAACTCGAAGGCATGGTTGCCGGAACGCATGATGCCTTCCTGCATATTTCCTCCTATACCGGGCGGATCAAGGAGCAACGTTTCTGGGACCTGCCGTTCCTGTTTAAAGACCGCGAGGCAGTTTCCCGCGTCGTGCTCGGACCGTTGCGCGAACAGATGGAAGTGGATTTCCGCAAATATAATCTGGAACTGCTCGGCTTCTTCGGCTTCGGCTATCGTCAGTTCACGGGCAACCAGCACCCCTATACCATTCCGGAAGACCTGAAGGGTATCAAGCACCGCATTCCGGGCGGCAAGTCGAAAATGATCCTCTTCCAGGCGCTCGGCGCGAACCCGGCAACAATCACCTTCTCGGAACTCTACCAGGCACTGAAAACCGGTGTGGTGGACAGCCAGGACAACCCGTTGTCACTGATCTACGACACCAAGTTCCATGAAGTGACCAAGTATCTTTCGATCTGCAATTACGTCTACAACCCGGTTATTCTGGCCGTTGGCAAGCCGTTCTGGGAAAAGCTGCCGGATTGGGCGAAGCCGATCCTGAAGCAGGCCGGCCGTGATACGGAAGGCTGGACACGGCAGATGAGCGCCAAGATCGATGTTGAGATAATCCAGAAAATTCTTGCGGAAAAACCGGATTACAAGATTAACTATTGCAAGGACGAGGATCTGCCAAAATGGCGCAAGGTCGCACAACCTGTCTATGATTCCTTCATTGAAGAAACCAGTAAGGAATGGGCCACGGCGATCGAAACAGTTGCCCAGGGCGGTTACTCAACCTGGAAGACTCAACAATAGCGCAAGAACCGGCGTCCCGGTGCGCTGACGCAGGCGCACCGGGATCCCCCTGACACACAACATATTAATGATTACTCCAAAAAAGGAAGGCGGAACCTGAAATGCGTCTGACGGTTACCCGACTTCCACTATCGAGGGGCGCGTCACGTTATGAACGAACACAAAGTTGGCATGTTCCGGCCGGGGTATAAGCTGACACCGGCGTTAGATGCAGTATATCGGGCTATCCTGCGGCTCTGCGACATTATTACAGCGACTGCCCTGGCGATTGAGGTTGTCCTGATCAACCGTTACGCACTTTTCTATGCAGAGGTTCTGCTGCTGTTCATCGAAAACGTAACCATCCGCCGCGCCATTTTTGTGTTCAACAGCGTAATCATGCTGGTCTTTTTCGCCACTGTTTTCTGGACCGGCATTGACTACGTGACCATCACCTGGACTTTTGTCCTCGATTATTCCGAGACCCCAAAATACATCTTTTACGGCAGCATGCCTGTCTGGGGTGGCCTGATGTTCATGGTTATCCTGAAGAGCCTCGTCTGTATGGAAAACCCGGACGTCACCGAAATTGACGCCGAGAACTGAGGGATACTGTCAGCAACTCAGTTGATCACCGGCAACAAGTATCGACTGAACGGCCCCAACTGCTTTGAAATCGGGATCCGACAATGGCCATTTTCTTTATTTTCCTGATTATCTTTCTGATTATGCTCGCCTTGCCGATCGCCCTGTCGCTCGGAATAATCGGTCTCTTCTCATACGTGACCGCAGGCGACAGCCTGATCAACTTCCACAGCCAGATGACCGATGGACTGGTTTCGTTCGTCATCCTGGCAATTCCGCTGTTTATCCTGACAGGTGAAGTTCTGGGATCCGGCGCCGTCGCCGCCCGAATGATCGCCTTTGCCAGCTCCATTGTCGGTTGGGCTTCCGGCGGGCTGGCGCATGCCAATGTTGTCACGGCGATGATGTTCGCCAATGTATCCGGATCGGCCGTCGCGGACGCCGCTGCAGTCGGCTCCATCCTGATCCCGGAAATGGAGAAGCGAGGCTACGCGAAGGATTTTGCCGTCGTCGTGACATCCTATGCGGCGTCGATCGGTATCCTGATCCCGCCGAGCATCGGCATGATCCTGTATTCCGTCGTATCCGACGTTTCCATCGCCAGACTGTTCCTGGCCGGCTATATCCCCGGCGTCGGTTATGGCATATGCCTGATGGCGGTTGCCTATTACGTCGCCAAGAAACGGGCCTATCCGACGCATGAACCTTTCAGCTTCGGGAATGTGGTACGCCGCTTCAACCAGACCTGGATCGCGCTGCTGATTCCCGCGACGATCATTTTCGGTATTGTCGGCGGCGCATTCACACCGACAGAGGCTGCCGCTATCACGACAGCGCTCGCGCTCGTCGCTGCGTTGTTCGTCTATCGAGGCATGAGGTTCCGGGACCTGCCACACAGCCTTATCATCGCCGGCCGTCGCTCTGCCAACGTGCTGCTGCTGTTGTCGATCAGTTCCGTTTTCGCACACTACCTGATCACCGAGGGCGTGCCGCAGGCGATGGCTGGGGAAATCATGTCATGGGGACTTGACCCCTGGGCTATCATCTTCGTCATCTTCGTCTTCCTGACACTTTCCGGCATCTTCCTTCACGGCGCGCCGATGATCCTGATGCTGACGCCTATCTTCCTGCCACTGGTCGACCAGATCGGCATGGACCGGGTTCACTTTGGCCTGTTCTTCATCTTTTGCGTCGTAATCGGCGAACAGACGCCGCCTGTCGCCTCCGTTCTTCTGACCACCTGCGGCGTCGCCAATTTTCCGATTACACGTGCGTGGGCGGCATCGGTGCCGTTCTTCATCATGCTGCTGTGCTACACCCTGATGATCGCTTACGTCCCGCAAATTTCGCTGTTCCTGCCGCAACTGGTGTTTGGACAATAAAGACCCAATGCAGGACATGGACCGAAAGTGATGTCGACGATGCATACACAACGCCGCCCTGATTACCGTTACGGTAAACTAATGGCGTTTGCGTATGTCTCTGGAACCCCATCCGGCATAACACGGCATTTCTTCACCCTACGAGCCAACCTCGTCGACGATGGCAGATAATGCCGCAACAGCTAAACGCTGACGCCGTCCCGCGTCTCATTCATTAACTGGAACAAAAATGGCCGGCCTTTTCATTCTCCTGATCATCCTGTTGATCATAATGGCGTTACCGATCGCACTGTCGCTCGGCATGGTTGGTCTTCTGTCATACGTCATAGAAGGTCACAGCCTGATCAATTTCCACGGCCAGATGACCGACGGTCTGGTTTCATTCGTCATTCTCGCCATTCCACTGTTCATCCTGACTGGTGAGGTCCTGGCATCCGGTGCCGTCGCCACGCGCCTGATCGATTTTGCCAGCGCACTGGTTGGCTGGATATCCGGCGGGCTGGCGCACGCGAACATCGTCACGTCGATGCTGTTCGCCAATGTATCCGGTTCGGCGGTTGCGGACGCGGCATCGGTCGGCTCGATCCTGATTCCGGAAATGGAAAAGCGCGGCTTTGCGAAAGATTTTTCCATCGTCGTAACCTCTTACTCTGCGTCAATCGGCATCCTGATCCCGCCCAGTATTGGCATGATCCTGTATTCGGTGGTCTCTGACGTCTCGATCGCCAGATTGTTTGCCGCCGGGTACATTCCCGGTGTGGGGTATGGTGTCTGCCTGATGCTTGTTGCCTACGTGATCGCCAAAAGGCGCAATTACCCCACGCATGAACCATTCACCATTCCCAATGTCGTACACCGGTTCAACCGAACCTGGATCGCGCTGCTGATCCCGGCGACTATTGTCTTCGGCATCGTCGGCGGCGCGTTCACTCCGACGGAAGCGTCGGCGATATGCACCTCGCTGGCCATATTTGCAGCGCTGGTGGTCTATCGCGGCATGCGGGTCCGGGAACTGCCACGCAGCTTCATTGTCGCCGGTCGGCGGGCGGCGAATGTGTTGTTGCTGCTATCCATCAGCTCCGTGTTTTCACATTATCTGATTACCGAAGGCATACCCCAGGCAATGGCCGGCATGATCATGTCCTGGGAACTGGCACCAGCCATGGTGACGCTGGTCATTATTACGTTCCTGGTCATTGCGGGAATCTTCCTGCACGGCGCACCAATGATCCTGATGCTTGTCCCTATCTTCCTGCCGCTGGTCGACCAGATGGGTATGGATCGGGTGCATTTCGGGCTGTTGTTCATCTTCTGCGTCGTGATCGGCGAGCAGACTCCGCCCGTTGCGTCTGTATTGCTGACGACTTGCGGTGTCGCGAATTTCCCGATCACGAAGGCTTGGTCGGCTTCATATCCGTTCTTTATTATGCTGCTGTGCTACACGCTGCTGATCGCCTATGTTCCGGCAATCAGCCTGTATCTGCCACACCTCATTTTTGGCAGCTAGAGCCTGATAACCACAGGAGCAGCATCGTGTCAGATATATATGTTCACCATCGCATCACATGCGAGCCACGGAAATGGCAGGCGGTTGCTGATGCGTTAGGGAGCACCGGCGCCGAGCGCCTTTCCAGGCAAAACGGTGTGCTTTATGGCATCTGGCGCAGCCAGATCGGAACGTCCCGGGATGAATTGAACGTCATCACCGCCTGGACGGATGGCGCCGCGATATCGGATGCGGCGCAAATACTGATGGATGGCACGGTAGGCATTCGCGCCCAGACGAGCACCCCCATGGTGCCTACCCTGCGGCCGGACAAAATCGATCCGCCCAAACGCCAGGGAAATTTTGCCTTTCGCTGGTTCGATACACCCAAGGCACACTGGACGGAATTCCTGGACCTGTGCGCCGGCGCCTGGCCCGGTTTCGAATCCGCCTATGATTCACAGATCATTGGCATGTGGCGGTTCCTTGATCGCGATGACGGCGAAGACCCGGATGAATTGCGGCGCACGCTGCTGATGACCCGCCGCCCTGACCTTGCCATGTGGGAACGGTCCAAGATTCCCGACAATCCGGACGAAGCCGAAGTGCGCCGCAAGCTGAGCCGGCGTTACGATCTCTGCGACTGGACGATGGTGTTCACGACAACGCTGCTGACAGCCGACGACCGGACGGACAAGGTGCGCTGGGCGTAGGCCCGCATCAGAAACTGTAGAGCCGCGCCGGGTTATCGACCAGGATCCGGTGTTGGATTTCCGTATCGGGCGTCCATTGCTGGAACAGATTGACCAGATGCCCGTCATTCGGCATTACCGCCGCATCGATTTGCGGGTGCGGCCAGTCGCTGCCCCACACAAGCTGATCCGGGTTGGCGCGAACCAGCGCTTCATGCAACGGCTTTGCATCGGGATAATCCGGGAATTCCTGCGAGACCCGGTAGGCCCCCGACACCTTGCACCAGGCGTCGCCGTCACCGAGCATCCGCAACAGCGCCTGGAAACTGGCATGTTCCGGCCCCTGCGCCGCGTCCACGTTCAGCATGTGGTCGAAGACGACCGGCATGTCGCGGGCGATGTCGCGGAAGATATCAACCAGTTCGGGAAACTGTCGCCAGTCGCACCAGACCTGCATATGCCAGCCCAGGTCGATCATCGTCTTGCGGAAGGCCTCGAACACATCCAGCCCGACGCCGCGCACATAATCCGGACGATGTTCCGGATGAAAGACATGAAACCGCAATCCGCGCATGCCGAGTTCATGCCATGCGCGCAGCTCCTTCTCCCCGACCCGCGTATCGGTGATCCCGACACCCCGCAACCGTCCCGGCATCCGGGCCAGCGCATCGAGAATGGCGCTGTTGTCATAGCCATGGGCATTGCCCTGCACCACGACACCCCGGTCGATACCAAGCCGGTCATGCAGGGCCAGATACATCGCCAGCGGCGCATCCGGCGGCGTGTAACCGCGCCCCTCCGCATAGGGGAACCGGTCAGGCGGACCAAAGAGATGCGCATGGCAGTCACAGCTGCCAGGCGGCAGGGCGGCTTCGACGGGAACCGGGTTTGGGTCGGGTCCTGCAATTGCAATCGTCACGTCAGTCTCCCTGAAGCTGATGCACCCCCGGGGCCGCTGCGGCGTCGTCATCCGCCAGCAGGTCGAGAAGCGTACGACCGCTTAATCTGGAAATTACCGCGTCCTTCACATCCTCGGCAACCCGGGCCACCGCCGGGTCCGGCGGCAGGTTCTCCATGGACAGAACCTTGGCCTCACCGGCGTTGCGGACGACATCAAGGATTTCAATAACCGGTATCTTTTCCAGCGGACGCGAGGGTATGTAGCCGGCGGGGTCATCACCCGTGTGCAGCACCAGCCCGCCGGTTTCCAGGGCCTCGACGGCGCGTTCCGCCGCCTCGCTGGGCACACCCAGCCGGCTGGTCAACTGCTCCAGCGTCCACGCTGTCTCGCCCGCCTGAAAACGGCGCCCGATCATCGCCATGGTCATGAGGCCTATCTGTTCCTTGACCCGGTTGGAAAGGGATAGCGGCCTGTGCGCGCCGGCGATTGCGCCCGGATTCTGGTCATAAAAGGCGATGGAGGCGCCGGTCAGCAGGATCAGCCAGCCGAGATAGAGCCAGATCAGAAACAGGATCAGGGTCGCGAAGGTGGAATAGATCGCGGCGTAATTGGTCGACCCCACGACGAAGGACGCGAAGCCCCAGCCGACAATATTCCACAACGCCCCCGCCACCACCGCGCCGATAAAGGCGGAGCGCAGGCGAACAGCCGTATTGGGCATGAACATGTAGATAAAGGTGAAGGCGGCCACGACCATCAGGTAGGGCACGGCCGTTGCCGCCACCTCCAGCATCCAGCCGAAGGGCGGGATATCCATCAGCGACTGGACGAAATCATTCTTGGCGACGGTCGCGGAAATTCCGATCGACGAGATAACAAGGGTCGGGCCGACCATAACCACGCTGAGGTAGTCCCGGACGCGCATCGCGAAGCTTCGATCCCGGGTGACGCGCCAGATGTAATTGACCGAACGCTCGATCTTTTGCATCAGCGACACGACCGTATAGAACAGCAAGCCGAAGCCGATGAAGCCCAGAACGCCAACTTTCACATTCTTGACGAATTCGAGGATCTGCTGCGTGATTTCGTAGCCCTGATCGCCCAGCGGCTCCATGACCCGCAACAGCAGCGGTTCGACTTCATCCTGCAGCCCGAAACCCTTCAGCACGAAGAAGCTTATTGCCAATAACGGCACCAGCGACAGCAATGTCGTGTAGACCAGGCTCATCGCCCGCAGGGTAAGCTGGCCTTCCATGAGGTCGCGAACCGTGGCGAACCCGACCCGGAAGCCGCGCAGCGGCGCCGCCTTCCAGAACGGCAGCGATTCCTCGCGATACCGCCAGACGAGGCCATCGAGTATCGATTTGGCGGCGTTCAGGCTGGGCATCGAATGTCCCGCAAACCGGAAGCCTGTTTCCCTGGAATTTCCGTCACTCACCCATGCCGCCCGCTATATGAACGCCTACGCCAGCATACTCCCGGTTTCAGCCGCAATTCGCAACAACCGTGAAGAAGCCGT
>CAXBEC010000024.1:0-13029 GCA_963974145.1 uncultured Alphaproteobacteria bacterium
GCCCGGTATCCGTCCAGTCGCCGGCCAGATACAGATTGGCGGTCGCCGTTCGTGTCTTCGCCCGCAGGCGCATGGCAGCGGGCGTTTGCGCGAAGGTTGCGCGCCGTTCCTTTACGATTCGGAAGGGCGGCATCGCGGCAGCCCGAATGTCCAGTGCACGGGAGACATCCTCCCATAACCTGGCGGCGATTAAATCAGCCGGTTCCACCGCCAGGTCATCCGCCGCACTGACCGTGACCGAAACAATATCGCCGCGGACGAAGAGCCAGTGCGCCAGACCACCGACAAGGCCAAGAATTGATACGTCTCCGCCTGTGGATCGGGGCGCCGGGAGCCGGAAATGCGCGTTCACGATGGCATGGCTTGCTTCCGGAACCGCCATATCCGGAAATACTGATTTCAGGCCCGCGGGCGGCAGTGCCAGGATGACGGAATCCGCAGGCTGCACCACGACCCCGCTTTCTGCAAACCCGAGATGGCGGATCGCGCCATCGCGCTGTTCCAGGCCCTTCAGGCGATGCGAGAAACGGATATCCGCGCCCGCAGCCACAAGTGTTGCAAGGGCGGGTGTTACAAAGCTGTCCGACAGGCCGGTACGGGCAGTCAGTGGCCGGCAATACGCCGCTCCACGGGCAAAGGTTTCCGCCAGGACTGGCCATAAAGGGGCGGCGGCGGCGCAAGCAGCGGGCGTATTGAGCGCGGCCACCGCAAGCGGCTCCCAGAAACGCGTATATAACGCCCCCGTATCGCCCAGCACGTCTTCGACGGTTGCATCGGGCCCCGCACGACCAAGACGCAAAGCGGCCAGAAAATCGACCGCGCGGCTGCCGGACGGTCGGCGACCGGGAAACAGGATCCACCACGGGACCGGGCCGGCATTCGGCCTGACCGTCCAGCGCGCCCCCGTCGCAAGGTCGATAAACGGGAAAGCCGAGTCGCGGGGCCCTGACAAAGTGTCCGCTGCGCCGGTTTCGTCCAGATAGGCCAAGACGGAACGGTTGCCGCTGAGCAGCATGTGATTGCCGTTGTCGATTACCGCATCCAGGACGCTGTCATGGAACGAACGACACCGTCCACCGGCATGCCCGCTGGATTCATATACGGTAACACGACGGCCTGCCGCTGCGAGTCGGACGGCGGCCGCGAGACCCGCCAGACCCGCGCCCACAATGTGAACCCGCGCCATCCGCCGCTAAAACAGACAATGCCGCAGCACGAGGCGGGCTTTCTGCCATCGCGAGAGACGAACCGGCACTTCCAGCCGGTCCCATCCCCGCTGACGGAGCATTTCGAACGTTTGCTGATAGACCGCCATCATCAGGATAGCGGGTCGCATTTTCCGACGGTCTAGCTGCTGCAGCAGGTCGCCGCTGACCGCGAAGGCTTCCCGGGCCAGATCGGCGAGGTCCGCGCAGACACGCGCCACCGCCGGGTCCGCAAGCAACCCGGCTGCAGTTGTCGCCTTTACGCCATGCTTGTCCAGCAATTCCCGGGGCAGGTAAAGGCGCCCCCTGAGCGCGTCTTCGTGGACATCGCGCAGAATATTGGTGAGCTGCAACGCATTTCCGAGGCTGACCGCAAGATCTGGCGCAGGCGCCCGGGTTTCACCAAATGCGTGGATCGACAGCATGCCAACGGCACCGGCGACCCGGCGACAGTATAGAAACAGGTCAGAATAACTCGGTCCCCAGATCGCCTCGCGTGCATCCATTTCCATGCCGTCTATGACAGCAAGAAACTCGGCCTTGGGCAGATTGAAGGCGCGAACCGGTTCAAGCAGCGCCTGCGCGGTTGGAAACCGGGGAATGCCGGCATAGAGCCTGTCGATTTCCTCACGCCATTCTGCCAGCTGCGCCTGCTTGCCGGCGGCATCTCCGGGATCATCGGCAATATCGTCGACTTCCCGACAAAAGGCATAGATCGCATACATTGCCGCCCGACGGTCCTCAGGCAATACACGCATACCCAGGCGAAAAGACGACCCGGAACGTTCCACAATACGGCGCGCATGTTCCCGCACCGCCGCCACGTCAAATGTGGCTGCCGCAACATCGGGTCGAGTCAGGTCATCGGGAGCGGAAGACTGCAAATTTGCCATCGTGAATTCAGTATCAGGAATCGCTCTGGGGTCAGACGGTTACCGTATCGTTTCGATACATGACCGCCCCTCTATACCAGATTCAGGCAGAGCGGCGAACCACATCCCAAATCCCGCCAATACCGCAAAGAATATATTGCGGGCGGCGAAGGACGACCCGTTCCGCAAGCGGGTCCCGTTGCCGCAATTCTCCTATCAACCGGTCGGCAATTCGCACAATCATCGCGGCTTCCAGCGCAAAACGCTTATTCTTCAAATGTCCGGTCAGCGCCTGCGCGGTCTTCATAAGATCCGCCGTCGAATCAAGGTTTCGATCGATTACCCTGCGCAATCCCGCACTGGCGGTGTCGCTGTCCAGAGCCGCCACAGTAACCCCCGCATCAGACATCCATTCATCGGACAGGTAGACCCGGTTCAGCGACCGATAGTCATCCTGGCAATCTTGCAGATGATTGATCACCTGCAGCGCACAGCACAGCGCGTCTGACGCGGCGTAGGCATGCTTCGTTTCCCCATGCAGGTCGATCAGGTAC
Source organism: uncultured Alphaproteobacteria bacterium (assembly GCA_963974145.1). Taxonomy (GTDB): domain Bacteria; phylum Pseudomonadota; class Alphaproteobacteria; order UBA8366; genus MarineAlpha4-Bin1. The sequence continues at coordinate 2,632 of CAXBEC010000024.1, forward strand.
CGGCCGACGGGGGCGGCAGACAGCATGCAATAGGCCATCAGGTCATCCCAGTCGGCATAGCGCGTTTTCACCGCATCCTGTTTGAAGGCGGCGATGAGGTCCAGGCAATGCTGTGGATCGACATTCGTGACGGCCATACTGTCGCGAATGGCATTCGCTTTGGCGTAGGCAGGATCGGCGCCGCAGGGGTCGCGCAAGGCGGCCGCGAAACCGTCCAGACGCCTTATTTTCTCTGCAGAATCCAGTTTCGGGTCGTCGGCGATATCGTCGATGGCCCGCGCATAGGCGTAAAAGATGGCGACATGCGGCCGCAGGGCAGCAGGGAGCAGCCATGACCCAACGGGGAAGTTTTCATCCGCGGCCTGTTTCCCGGATGGCGTTTCGACGGTTTCGGGCAAGGTTTCCTCACATCTACGGGCAGGTCATCGCGGATAGACGCGGCCTTTCCAGCCGCCACCCCTGCCTTCCCAATACCGGATCGCGGATGAGACCGTCATCGCGGTGTAAAGCATAGCGGCCACCGGCAGCAATAGCGCCGCGACTGCCGGGCGATTATAGAACCTTAATGTCGGAAGATAGGCCATGCACATCAAGCCATACCCTGCCAGCCCCGGAAGACCCAACGCAAACCCGAACCAGGTTGACCCCGCCAGGGCCACTGGCGGAACAACAAAGACCAGCAGCATGCCGATCACGCAACCGCCCAGCACCCATGGCGAATAATTCAGTTGCGTGTAGGCGCTTCGGGCCACCATGCGCCAGACGCCGCGCAGCCCGCCATAGGGTCGGCTGGACCGGGTCCCGTCACTCAACCCCAGCCAGAGACTGCCTCCCGTATCCGCAATGAGCCGCGCCAGCCGGCAATCATCGATCAGCGCGTCACGAATGGCGGACATCCCGCCCGCCCGTTCCAGTGCCGCGCGGCGCACCAGCATGCAGCCACCGGCCGCAGCGGCGACCGATTTACGCGAATCATCGTTTACCCATGCGAAGGGATAGAGCATCTGGAAGAAAAAAACGAAGGGCGGTATCAGCAGGCGCTCCCAAACGCCTTTGGCCGCCAGCAGCACCATAATGGAGACGAGGTCCCGACCCTCGGTTTCAGCCCTGACGACGAGCCGGCGCAAGTTGGAAGGCTCATGCAGGATATCGGCGTCGCTGAACAAAATATAACGCGCCCGGGGAAAGAGGTCCTGCGCACGGGAAACACCCTGGTGCATCGCCCATACTTTGCCGGTCCAGCCGGCGGGGAGTGCAGCACCATCATGGATACAAAGCCGGTCCTGCTGTTTGATTGCGGTTGCCGCCTGGCGCGCGGCGGTAACGGTTCCATCGTTGCTATTATCATTCACCAGCAACACCGGCACGGGATGCGGATAGTCCTGCATCAGCAACGAATTGACCGTACGTCCGATAACATCGGCTTCGTTGCGTGCCGGAATCACGACAACAACGTCCGGCCAATTTGTCAGGGCATCAACGGGATCGGTCCCGATCCGGCATGCCGCGCGCCAAAACCCACCATGCAAAAAAACCAGATAGAGCCAGGCCACGCATGACAGGCACGCCAGAATCAGGAATGTCTGCGTCACCGTCTACACGCGGAACACATACTCTTTGCCAGTATCCCGCTCAATATCCGGCGGAAAGCTCTCACGCTTGTCGGCATAATACTGCGCGCGATGGTCACCGTCGGAAAGCCGGTTATATGTGATGTAAAGCACGCGGCGCGGCGAGGCGGTCAAATTCGGCGCGGATCGGTGCGGTGCATAGGAATCGAAGAAAACCACATCACCTGGCTGCGTCGGGCAGGCACTGTATACCACTTCACTGTCATCGCCATCTTCCAGCGGGCGCCATTCATCGCCAATCAGCCCCCTGTTATGCCAGCCGGCGGCCATTTCCAGACAACCGTTTTCCACCGTCGCAGCATCGATACTGACCAGGGCGGTCACATGATAATCCGCATAGACATTCCAGCCCGCCTGTGCGTCCTGATGCGCCTTGAAACCATCGCCCCCCGGCATCTTCATATTGATTTTTTCCTTGAACAGGACGGCGGGTTCATCCAGCAGCTGGGATATGGCGTCGATCAGAGGTCCCCGCCGCATCAGCGCGTCGAAGCCGCTGTGATAGGGGCAAAAGTTTTCAATCCGGGATACGACACGATCGGCTTCCGTGATCAGGCTGTCTTCATAATAAACCATGTGCCGGCCGGGTGTTTCCGGCCAGTGCAGGACTTCATCAGTCCAGTCTGCAATATTGCGGACGGCGTCCGCATTGCACATCGCCGGCACGACGACAAAACCGTCCCGCCGAAATGCCTGAATTTCATCTTTTGACAACATTACTGCACGATCTCTTCAAACTGTTTCCAGCCGCTCCACGGCCATGTCCGACTCTGCCCTACATCTTGCACGCATCGTTACCGTCTTCAAGGCAATGACTTCCTTAACCTTATATTTTAACCAAGCAACTTCAGGAACCATTAACGAGCCGGCGGCATACTATCGCCACCCATTGGAATTCGACGGAACCCCGCTAATGCAGGCCATCGACATGTTGGCAGACAATCTCACGCATCTCGAAGCCGATGACGATTATGAGAACATCATCAACGCCTTCGATCAGTTGCGGGTTGCGATTGCCATTTTCGACAAAAATGACCGCCTGACATATTGTAACGCGCACTTTCGATATATTTTTCTGTCCTTCAAGACGCTGGGACAGATAATCGGCATGACCTATGGCGACCTGCTGCGTTGCAAGATCGACAATAACGAGATTGCCGGAACCGATATCGTTGGCGACCCGGAAGGCTGGATCGCCAACCGGTTGACGATGCGGCGGCGGGCCAGGGCAGAGGCATTCGACGAACGCCTGACCGACGGCCGCTGGATTCGCATCAACGAACGAATGCTCGAGAACGGCAGCACAATCCGGATGTACACGGATGTCACCGCCTCGAAAGTCAACGAGTACCGTTTTCTAAGTGCGGTCGAAGACAGCTCGGACGCGCTCGCATTTTGGGATCAGCGCGACAAACTCGTCATGCGCAACAATGCGTTCGAAGCGCTGTTCTTCACACCGGGAGAGAATTTACTGCCCGGCGTTTCCTGCCTGGATGTGATGCGGGTTGCGGGAACATGTCATTTTCATACCGATGATGACGAACCGGAAGACTGGATACAGGAAAGAATGCGTCGACACCGCCTGCCCGATCACCGGGAGATGTGGCGGCATCGGGACGGTCGGTGGTTTCTGGTAAACGAACACAGATCACGCGATGGCGGCATCGTAACGCGCCTGTCAGACGTCACCGAGGTCAAGGAAAACGAGCTCGCGATGATCGAGCGTGGCACCACATTATCCGGTGCCGTGCATCAGCTCGAAATGTCAAAGAGCATGTTCGAAAGGCAGAGCGCGGAACATGTTCACGCGCTGGAGAAACTGGCAAGCGCAAAAGCGGAACTGGAAGCCGCCAATGCCAGCCGATCCCGGTTCCTCAGCATTATCAGTCACGAGTTACGGACACCGATGAATGCCATCATCGGCTTTTCCGAAATCCTGAAAAACGAAATGCTGGGACCCATCGGCACCGACAAATACGTCGAATATGCCGGAGACATTTTCGCCAGCGGCCAGCACCTTCTGTCCCTCATAAATGACCTGCTCGACATGTCGAAAGTCGACGCGGGCAAATGGCAGCTCAACCGCAGTGAAGTCAATGTGGAGGCGCTTGTGCGATCATGTGCCCGGCTCATGTCGGAACAGGCGGCAAGCGGCAGCGTGGCCATCGATCTGAGTTTCGCGAACACGCAGACTTCCGTCCATATCGACGAACGGGCGATCAGGCAGGTCCTTCTGAACCTGCTGTCCAACGCCCTGAAATTCACCGGAAGCGCCGGAACGGTCCATATCGACACTGCCATCGACGGAAATCTGCTGAAAATTTCCGTTATCGACAATGGCATCGGTATTCACGACCGCGACCTGTCGCGGGTATTCCAACCATTCGAACAGGGTGAAAACAACCTGAATCGTACCCACGAAGGCACCGGCCTTGGCCTTTCCCTCTGTAAATCGCTGGTTGAATTGCATGACGGTACAATTCATCTCGAAAGTCACGAAGGCGAAGGCACGACGGTTGCCTTCTCGCTGCCGCTGCACGGCGGCCCCGCGGCCAACCCGACCACCGCTTCAACAGTTCCGGCGATCGGCGCAACATAACGGTGCGCCGCGCAATACGGTGATCAGTCCCGACGATAGATGTGATACCGTCCCGGCGCGACATCCGCCGGCAAGGAAACCGGCGTAAGCCCGGGCACCCCTTCCAGCGACTGGTCGCATATCGCCAGGCCGCCGGATGCCATCAGGGTCGGAATAACCGGCCCCAGCAACGCCACATTGCGGGCCGTCGCCGCCGCATCGCCATAGCCTATATCAGCATGCACCAGAAACGCATTAGGCCCGAGCCGCTCACGAGCGGAAACCAGCGTTTCCGGCATCCGGCCGAGAAACAGATGCGCTTCATCGGGCCGGCAATCGGGATGTGATGCGACCTCCTTGTCAAAGACGTAAATATCCTGACCCGGAAACAGCGCGCGCAGGTGATCATAGGTCCGGCCATTGCCCAGGCCGAGCTCCAGCACATGGCCCTCGCGGCCCTGCAACTGTTCGGCAGCCGCATTCAGACAGCTGCGCTGCGCCTTGAGCCGTTCGATTACCGTGTCGAGCCGCGTCATCCGACAAGTTTCCTTTCTGTTACCGGATCAGGATTGCGACTTGGCAACCGCTTCGCGCAATCGCGCGGTGGTCTGTTCCAGGCGATGCGCCAGCTCGCGCATGATCTCCACGGCGATTTCGGGAAATTCGACGACCAGGTTGAAGAACAATTCCTTCGATATCCGCAGCGTCGTCATCTGTTCCCTGGCGCGAACCGTTGCCGTTCGCGGTACATCACACAGAATCGCGATTTCGCCGACGACTTCGTTCTGCTTCAGCGTTGCCACGACGAGCTGACCGCCGGGTGTATCCACGATGACATCGGCTTCACCGCCGATAATGATATAGGCGGCGTCGCCCGTATCTCCCTGCTCAAAGACAATATCTCCCGCCGCGAAGGTCAGTCGCTGGCTGGTAAAGGCCAGCAGTTTCAGCTTAGACGGTTCAATTTTTGCAAAAAGCGGAATATTCCGAAGGAGTTCGACTTCCTGCTGCAAACTCATGACTAACCTCCTGGGCCTCAGCCCGCCGACAGCAATGCCTGAAAGTCACCGTCAGCATTGCTCAGTTCCTCGAATGTACCCGTTTCAGACACCCGTCCGGATTTCAGGACGATGATATTGTCGAAATATTTCGCATCCGCAACGCGGTTGAGTATCCATATAACGCCCTGCCCTTCGCGTGCCTTCAGGATATTTTCCATGACCTTGTTCTGGCTGACGGCATCAAGGTTCGCCGACGCTTCGTTCAGCAGCAGAACATCCGGATGCCGGACCAGGCAGCGCGCAATGGCCAGCTTCTGGCGCTGGCCCTGTGACAGCCTGGCGCCGCCATTGCCCGCCTGGAAGGCAAGGCCCGCTGAAACCACGATATCACGTAAATCCAGATCGTCCACAATCTCGCCGATCAGGCGGCCCACCTTCGCCTCCGCCTGCGCCTGGCCGTAGGACACCTTGCCGAACAGAATATTATCCTGCAGCGACGCGGCGGCGTTATAGGTATCGGCATCGAAAAAGGCGATCGTATCCTGCATATCCTCCGGCAGCCCCTCGGCGAACACCCGCCGCGCCTCCAGGATACGGGGGATCATCTGTTCGTCGATCAGATCCAGACGATGGCGCGCCTGGACGAGCTTGAACGGCAGCGAAATGAGGCGCTGGCGGTCTTCCGGCGTTACGCCGCTTTCCCCGCGTGCCGCGCGGCCCAGAATGGCCTGGAATTCCGGCAGGTCATCGGAATCGATAAAACTGAACTGCTCGAAAAATTCATGGCCCGGCGGCAGGTCGGCAAACAGTTCCAGCATCGTCTGGGCGACCTGTTTGCCCATTTCAAGGAAGTCGTCGCTCAGTTTCACCTTGTCCAGAACACTCTTGATATACTCGTTCCCGGCCAGGTTCTCCGGGTCGAACACGCCACCGACCGGCAAACCGAACAGGATGTTTTCCGCCACCGTCGCATTTGAATTGTATTTTTCCGGATCGAAGGGCTCGATCAGCTGCGCCACGGCCGGATCGGAGAGCCGCTCGCGAAGCGCGGCCCGCGCGGCCATGATCCGTTCGGCAACATCCGGCTCGCGCACCGGATCAATCACACCGCGCAGACCGAACCGGTATACTTCCTCGTCCATGTCGACCATTTGCAGGACCTCGACAAGTCGCTGCTTCAGGCCTTCGTGGTCTTCCACCCCGGCTTCTTTCAGGTCGACCCAGTCCGCATTGTAATCATGCGGGGAATTGCCGGTTTCAAGGGCCTCGTCAATATCGATAGCATCGCCGACCAGCGGCGCATCGGGTTCCGCCGGGCGGATCATGCGGTGTTTCAACCCATAGAGAATATTGTCGCCGACCGAAACGGCCTGCAGGTATGGACTGGCGCCGACATAGGCGAGACGGCGGCCCGTAACAGCCTCTGGCAGGGTCGCAAGGTCACTGCCGCCATAAACGATGTTACCCGATGTCGGACTGACCAGACGCGCCAGTACGGTCCCCAGTTCTGTTTTACCGCTGCCCCCGTCGCCGACGATCGCTGTATGGGAATTGACCGGCACCTTGAACGAAACCGCATCAAGCGCACGGACCCCGTCTTCATCGGCAAGGCCCACATTGCTGACGATCAGATCGTCCTTGATCGGGGACGGACCGTCATCGGGCTCCACGACCTGCAGCCCCTCGTCAAGCATGCCCTGCGGCTCGAACTGTTCGACAACCTGCTCATACTTGATCCGGACATCTTCTTTTTGCTGATACCACGCCAGCAATTCCTTCCACGGACTTGCCAGGTCCTTGTAGGCATTCAGGACCGCGACCAGGGCACCAACCGTGAGGCTCCCCTGGATGACGAGATAGCCACCGATGGAGAAAAAGAAGAAAGGCGTCAGCTTGTCGATGAAGTTATTGAGAAACTTGATGAAAAACTTGCGACGATAGATTTCGTACCGGATGTCGTAAATTGCGCCCAGGCGGTTTGTAAACCGGGCCAGTTCGAAAAACGATGAATCATGCGCGTGGATTTCATTGATACTTGATACCGATTCACCCAGATGGTCGGACAGGCGGCGGACATGCTGTACGCGCTGCTTGCCCAGCGCATTTACCTTTTTCTGCAGTTTGGGAATGATATAGCCCTGAATGGGAATCATGCCCGCCGCCGCAAGGCCCAGCACCCAGTCCTGCATCAGGATATAACCGACAATCAGGATCAGCTGACCGCCAAAAAACAGGGGGTCGGCAAACGCGATACCGATGAATCCGCCCAGCGGCTCGACCTCCGCCGTGATCATCGGAATGAGTTCGCCCTGGCTGACCTTTTTGAAATGCGGGGTCGGAAATCGCAGTATGCGCGAATACAGCTGGTACCGAAGGCGCCGTAACAGCCTTTCACCCAACCGCCCCTTATAGACACTGATGTAATACTTGAAGCCGCCCGTAATAAAGACCAGCGCCAGATAGGCAAAGCTTAACACCATCAGATACGTCAACTGACTGACGTCGATCGGTATTTCAAATCCGAAGAGCGGAATTTCGAATGGCGGCGCCGCGCCCTCGCTCTTGATAGCCCTGTTGATGATGATTTTCGGAAGATCGAGGGAAACGAACAGAAACGGATAAAACGCGAGAATGATAATCAGCAGGGTAATCTGCTGCGGTGTGCTGTACCGCAGAATATATTTGAAAATAGATTTTTCCATGGATCGGAATAACGACCTTCTGGCGCAGAAAACTGAATGCCCCTCTCAGGGACACCTTACCGTAGCAGCTTGCCATGGTAAACGATTAGAAATCGCTCATTTTTGAACAGTATCATTATAATAATTATTGCCGTTTACCTGAATCAGAACTTCCGGTTACTCAGCGATACGTGCCATAGTGTGCGCACTGTACCGAGGGCGGGGAGAAAAAGGGGATAGGGCATGAGCGGAGACCGTCGTCCGCCACGGGTACTTATATACAGTCATGATTCATTCGGACTGGGCCATCTTCGCCGGTGCCGCGCCATTGCGCATGCCATGTGCGAGGAGAATGAGGAACTATCGGTTCTGATCCTTTCCGGATCGCCCATTATCGGTAGTTTCGATTTCCGGTCGCGGGTGGATTTCGTGCGCGTGCCGGGTGTTATCAAACTGCGGGACGGTGAATACACGTCTCTCACCCTGCCCATGGCTATCGACGACGCAATCGAAATGCGCGCATCGATCATCCGCCACACGGCGGAAGTTTTCGACCCCGATATCATGCTGGTCGACAAAGAACCTTTCGGATTACGCGGCGAACTGGCCGAAACCCTGGAGGTCATGAAATCGCGCGGGACGCATGTCGTGTTGGGGTTACGCGACGTTCTGGACGACCCCAAACAGCTGCGGGCGGAATGGAAGCGAAAAAAAGCCGCCGCCGCGCTGGAAGAATATTACGACGAAATCTGGATCTACGGCCTGCCGCAGATATGCGAACCGCTGGTCGGCGTGGACCTGCCGGCCTCAACCCGTCGCAAAACGACCTATACGGGTTATCTGCAGCGGTTCGCCGATACGGCAACCGCATCGGAACTGCCTTTCGTGAAACAGGGCGACCCCTTTATCCTTGTCACGCCGGGCGGGGGCGGCGACGGCGAGGAACTGGTCGACTGGGTTATTCGCGCCTATGAAAGCGATGCTTCCCTGCCGCACCGGTCAGTCATTGTGTTGGGGCCCTTCATGCAATCCGATCGCCGGGCGGAATTCATCGCCCGTGTGGACCGCTTGCAGAAAGTGGAGGCGATCACCTTCGATGCCCATCTGGAAAGCCTGATGGTCAAGGCTTTGGCGGTTGTCGCGATGGGCGGTTACAATACCTTCTGCGAAATCCTGTCCTTCGACAAACGGGCCTTGATCGTACCCCGCACCGAACCACGCCAGGAACAGCTTATCCGCGCCAGCCGGGCGGCCGAACTCGGGCTGTTGACCATGCTTCGCGGCGACGCGGAACGCAAAGCCGACGTCATGGCAACCGCCTTGCGCCATCTGCCGCAGCAGAATCTTCCCTCGCGGTCGGTCGTACCAGGGCTGCTTGATGGACTGGAAAACGTGAATATCCTCACCCGGCGCGCCCTTGATCATCAGACGCGCCCGTCGCTCGCCCGGCAGCGCGCGTGACATCGTGTCAGTCCTTTTCATTCTGAAAGGGTATCCCCGCCTTTCGGAAACCTTCATCGCCCAGGAAATTCTCGCCCTCGAGCAGCGCGGGATCGCCATCGAAATCGCGTCCCTGCGGCACCCGACCGACACTCAGGTCCACCCGATTCATGAAGAAATCGCCGCCGGCGTCCTGTACCTGCCGGAATATCTACACGACGAGCCTGAGCGCGTGCAGGCCGCAAGATCCGCCGCCCGGCAGCTGCCCGGCTATCCGGCGGCCTATGCCTGTTTCCGCGCGGATTTGCGGCGCGACCCGACCCGCAACAGGATACGGCGGTTCGGACAGGCCTGTGTCCTGGCGCATGAACTGCCGGCCGGCACGACCCGGCTGCATGCGCATTTCCTACATACGCCCTCATCCGTCGCACGCTACGCGGCCATGATGACCGGACTGCCCTGGAGCTGTTCCGCCCACGCAAAGGACATCTGGACATCTCCGGAATGGGAGATCCGGGAGAAACTGTCGGACGTGGACTGGCTGGTCACCTGCACGGCGGCAGGGGCCAGCTACCTCAGCGGCCTGGCGCCGGATCCCGACACGGTATCGCTCGTCTATCATGGCCTCGATTTTTCGCGGTTTCCGCCTCCTGGTACAGCCCGTCCGGCGCTGGACGGATCCGGCGCGCCCGTAACCATCCTCTCCGTGGGCCGCGCCGTTGCAAAAAAGGGCTATGACGACCTCCTGGCGGCGCTGGCCAGGCTGCCCGCGGATATCAACTGGAAATTCCGCCATATCGGTGGCGGGCCGCTATTGCCGGCGCTGCAGAATCAGGCACGACAGTTATCGCTCGCCAATCATATTGAATGGCTGGGCGCGCAATCGCAGGACGCCGTTTTGTCAGCGCTGCGGGACGCTGATATTTTCGTACTGGCGAGCAAGACCACCGCAGACGGCGACCGTGACGGGTTGCCGAATGTTCTTATGGAAGCCCAAAGCCAGGGCCTTGCCGTCCTGTCCACCATGGTATCCGGCATTCCCGAACTGGTGCATGACGGCGTATCCG
>CAXBEC010000025.1:0-13013 GCA_963974145.1 uncultured Alphaproteobacteria bacterium
GTGCGCCGCGCCGCGCCGACCCCGGCTGGCCGGGGGAGGAAATGTGGGTCTGGCTGCGGCTGAAGCTGATCGCGGATGCGGGGCTGATCGGGCTGCCGAATGCTGGCAAATCCACCTTCCTGTCGGTGACCTCCCGCGCGACCCCGAAAATCGCGGATTATCCCTTTACGACGCTGCATCCGAATCTGGGCGTCGTGTCGGTCGATGATAGCGAATTCGTACTGGCTGATATTCCGGGGCTGATCGAAGGTGCGCATGAAGGTCTTGGACTGGGGGACCGGTTTCTCGGGCATGTGGAACGCTGCGGTGTGCTGCTGCATCTGATCGACGGCACGGCCGAAGATGTGTGTTCTGCCTACCGGACAGTGCGTCACGAACTGGAAGCCTATGGCGGCGGGCTGTCAGAGAAACCGGAAATCGTCGGGCTGAACAAATCCGATTCCCTGTCTGAGAAGGACCTGGAAGAGAAACGGGCGGCGCTGGCGGCAATAACCGATGCGCCGGTTTTTGCGCTGTCGGGCGTGTCTCGGCGAGGCGTGACCGATGTCCTGCGCGCGTTGCAGGAGCATATCCTTCAGCGCAGGGCGGCGGAAACGCAGGAGGCTGAAGCAATTGCGGATCCCGATCCCGCGGAAGCCGGCTGGACGCCATGACCGGGACCGGCGGCAATCGCCTGACCGGGGCGAAACGTCTGGTGGTCAAGATCGGTTCAGCCCTATTGGTTGACGAATCCAGCGGCCTGATACGGCATGACTGGCTGGCGACGCTGGCGGCGGATGTCGCTGCGCGCCGTGCGGCAGGGCAGGAGGTATTGATCGTATCGTCCGGGGCGATTGCGGTCGGTCGCCGCTATCTCAATATTACGGGCCGCGTTTTGCGCCTGGAGGAAAAGCAGGCAGCCGCCGCGACCGGACAGATCCAACTGGCGCATGCGTATCGCGAGGCATTGTCGGCCCATAATATAACCGCAGCCCAGATCCTGTTGACGCTCGATGATACGGAGCGGCGGCGGCGGCATCTCAATGCCCGGGCGACAATGCGGCAGATCCTGGACCTTGGCGCTGTGCCGATTATCAACGAGAACGATACCGTCGCGACGGAAGAAATCCGGTTTGGCGACAATGACCGGCTGGCGGCGCGGGTTGCCGCCATGGTCGGCGCGGATGTGCTGGTGCTGCTGTCGGATATCGACGGTCTCTATGATTCCGATCCGCAGGCGAACCCGTCCGCCATGCATATCGGGGAGGTCACGGCGATAACGCCGGAGATCGAGGCGATGGCGGGCAAGGTGCTGCGCGGCTACGCATCCGGCGGCATGGTGACGAAACTGCTGGCCGCGAAGATCGCGCTGGCCGGAGGTTGCCATATGGCGATCGGCGACGGCAGGCAGGACCATCCCCTGCAGGCGCTGGCCGATGACGGCCGCTGCACCTGGTTCGTCGCCGAGGCGACACCCTATAGTGCACGCAAGAAATGGATCGCCGGCTCACTCAAGCCAAAAGGCGCCCTCAATATCGATGATGGCGCCGTCAGGGCCTTGAAAAACGGACGCAGCCTGCTGCCGGCGGGCGTTTCGGGCGTGTCGGGCCGGTTCGAGCGTGGTGACCTGGTGACGATCATATCCGGGGACAATCGCGATCTCGGGCGTGGCTTGTCGGCGTATTCCAGTGCGGATACCCTGCGGATTGCGGGGCACAAGACGAGTGAAATTGAGGAAATACTGGGCTATCGTGGCCGGAATGAGGTCATTCACCGGGACGACCTGGTGCTTGATTGAGGGGAGGGGACTATGACGGCGACAGCCGCGCTTCAGTCTGAAGACAGTATCGAAACTGAGATCCGCCGTATCGGTGCCGCCGCCAAGGAAGCCGGCCGGGCATTGGGGCTGGCGGATGGGGACGTGAAGAACGACGCGCTGCGCTTTGCCGCGGCTGCCATTCGGTCCCGCCGGAACGAAATCCTGGATGCGAACCGCAAGGACCTGGCCTATGCCGAGTCGCGGAACCTGACGGCATCGTTCAAGGACAGGCTGACCCTGACGGAAGACCGGATCGAGGGCATGGCAGCGGGGCTTGAGGATGTCGCAACCTTCCCCGATCCGGTGGGCCGTGTACTGGACGAACGGGTGCGGCCGAACGGATTGCGGATTTCCCGCGTCAGCGTGCCGATCGGCGTCATCGGCATCATCTACGAATCGCGCCCCAATGTTACCGCCGATGCCGGTGGGTTGTGCATCAAGTCGGGAAACGCGGCGATCCTGCGCGGCGGGTCGGACAGCCTTCATTCCTCCAGCCTGATTGCCGATTGCCTGCGCCAGGGGCTGCAGCGCGCGGGACTGCCGGAAGACTGCGTGCAACTTGTACAGACACGCGACCGTTCCGCGGTCGGCGCCATGCTGCGGATGCATGAATACATAGACATCATCGTGCCGCGCGGCGGTCGCAGCCTGATTGAACGGGTGATGGCGGAAACGAAGATACCGGTGATCGCCCATCTTGAGGGTCTCTGTCATGTCTATGTCGATGCCGCGGCGCAGCCGCAGATGGCGCGTGACATTGTGCTGAACGCAAAAATGCGGCGGACCGGGATTTGCGGCGCGGCGGAGACGCTGCTGATCGACCGCTCCACGGTTGCGGCGCTGTTACCGGCGATCGTCGATGATCTCGAGGGGGCCGGTTGCGAAATACGGGGCGACGAGGCTGCGTGTGCGGCCGATGCCCGAATCACGCCGGCGAGTGAAGCGGACTGGACGACCGAATACCTGGATGCGATCATATCGGTGAAGGTCGTGGATGGCGTGCGGGGTGCGATCGCGCATATCAACCGCTTCGGCAGTAATCATACCGATATGATCGTTACGGATGACGACAAGGCTGCGGCGGTGTTTCTCGCGAGTGTCGATAGTGCTATCGTGATGCACAACGCATCGACGCAGTTCGCCGATGGCGGCGAATTCGGAATGGGTGCGGAAATCGGTATTTCAACAGGAAAACTGCATGCGCGCGGCCCGGTTGGCGCGGAACAACTGACGACCTTCAAGTATATTGTGCGTGGTGACGGCCAAATTCGACCGTAGTTTACGCGCCCTTTCTCGATAATAATTCCAGGGTCCGACCACCAGTGCCAAGAGATTCAATGCGAGAATCCGTCCAAAGCAGTGAAGCGACCGCCGGTGCAGAAATGCCGGTCCGGGGCGGTATCCGGACCAGCCGCGATATTTATGCGCTTTCCCGCATTTCCGGTCGGCGGATCGGTTTGTTGGGTGGGTCCTTTAATCCCGCGCATGAAGGCCATCGCCACATCTCTCTGCTCGCGTTGCGATATCTGAACCTGCACGAGGTCTGGTGGGTCGTGTCGCCGCAAAATCCGCTGAAACCGGCGGATGGCATGGCGAGCTTCGAGGACCGGTTTGAATATGCCAGGGAAGTCGCGCGCCATCCGCGCATCCGGGTATCGGATATCGAGGTGCAGCTCGGCACCCGGTTTACCCTGGATACATTGCGCCGCCTCCAGATGCGATGCCAGAAAACCCGGCTTGTCTGGCTGATGGGCGCGGACAATCTGGCGCAGATCCCGAAATGGCGGGACTGGAATCTGATATTTGAAACCGTCCCGGTTGCCGTATTCGCCCGGCCCTCCTATTCCATGCTCGCGCTGGCGGGAAAAGCGGCGCATCGCTATGCGCGGATAAGGCTTCCCTCGCGATCCGCGTCATCGCTGGCAAATATGACGCCGCCGGCCTGGACATTCTTCCATTCGCGTCTGCATCAGGCATCCTCGACGAAAATTCGTGCGGAGCGTATGAAGGCAGCATCTGCGGCAAAGGGTTGATTTTTAGGCCGATCAGTGCAATTTGGTGAGGTACTGCCATATCCGTCCTGAAAACGCCGGATTTACATGAGGAATAAGCCATCCCGAGGAAGATCAAGACGAAGTTGCTGCCTGCCAAGGTCCTGAAACTGATTGAAGAATCTCTGGACGATGACAAGGCGGCGGATGTAGTCGTCATAAACCTGGCCGGAAAATCGAGCATCGCCGATTTTATGGTTATCGCGTCGGGTCAATCGAGCCGGCATGTAAGCGCCATGACAGAACACCTCGTTTCTGTCCTGAAAAACAACGGATTAAAGGGTGCGACTATCGAAGGACAGTCGCGCGGCGACTGGGTTCTCGTGGATGCGGGCGATGTCGTCGTACATCTGTTCCGTCCGGAAGTGCGCGATTTCTATAATCTCGAGAAGCTGTGGAGCTTTGAAATGCCCGAAATGGCGGAGGCGTCCCACGGTACTGTCGACCAGGCTTCTGCTGCTCACTCCGCATAAGTGCGTCTGCTGCTGAACGCTGTTGGCCGCGCCCGCAAAGGGCCGGAACGTGCGCTTTTCGATAATTTCGCCAAACAGGTGCGCTGGCCGCTTGAGGTCAACGAGGTGGAAGAGCGCCGTAAACTGCCGGTGGCGCAGCAACGGCAGAGCGAGGCAGCGTTATTGCTGCGCGGCGTCCCGGATGACGCCGTGGTCATCGCGCTGGATGAACGGGGTGATACCCTGACCAGCCGCGAACTGGCGGGCAGGATCGGACAATGGCGTGACGATGGACGGGCCTGCATTGCCTTCGTGATCGGTGGCGCTGACGGCCTGGACGAAACTGTGCGGAAACGCGCGGACCTTTTATTGTCTTTTGGTCGGCTGACATGGCCCCATCTTCTTGTCCGCGGCATGTTGGCGGAGCAGATATATCGCAGTCAGCAGATATTGGCAGGGCATCCTTATCACCGGGATTGAGAATGTCTTGCAGCGCTTTGGATTCAGGCCATATTCCTGTATATACGGTGTAATTTCCTGATGACTGAACGAGAATCGATGTGAGTGTGCCCCGTCCCGTTGTTCTGTGCGTCCTTGATGGCTGGGGGATTCGGTCCCGGCGCGACAATAATGCCATCGCACTGGCAAATACGCCGGTCTGGGATGGCCTGATGGCGCAATATCCCCATGCGCAACTGGAAGCCTCCGAAGGATTTGTCGGTTTGCCGTCTGGCCAGATGGGGAATTCTGAAGTCGGCCATATGACACTTGGGTCGGGTCGCATCGTTCTGCAGGACCTGCCGCGGATTGATGCGGCGGTCGCAGATGATTCCGTCAGGGCGTTACCCGCATTCCGGAAGTTTGTCGCTTCACTGAAGGCCAGCGGCGGAACAGCCCATCTTTTGGGCCTGATGTCTCCGGGTGGCGTCCATTCGCATCAAAACCAGATAGCCCACCTCGCGAATATACTGGCCGATGCGGGGATTCCCGTCGTCGTTCACGCCCTGCTGGATGGCCGGGATACGCCACCGTCGAGTGCGGCTGACTATATGGCCGATTTCCAGTCCGCGGCGCCACGGGCGCTTATCGGCACCGTAATCGGGCGTTTCTATGCCATGGATCGCGACAAGAACTGGGACCGGGTATCCGAAGCCTATTCGGCTATCATGTCAGGAACCGGCGGTTCCGCACCCGATGCCCATACGGCGATCGAAGCGGCTGAGGCGCGTGGCGAGACCGATGAATTCGTTCGCGCCACGGTTATTGATGGTTATACCGGCATGCGGGATGGCGATGGTCTGATTTCCGCAAACTTTCGCGCGGACCGGATTCGGGAAATTCTGTCGGCATTGCTTGATCCTGGTTTTGACGGTTTCAGCCGCAAGCAGACGGTCTCTTTGGCGGCGGCAATCGGGATGACGTCCTATTCGACGGATCTTGATACCCGCCTTGAGACGCTTTTTCCTTCTGAAAGTATCGAAAACGTGCTCGGAAAAGTGGTCTCGGCGGCGCATAAAAAGCAGCTTCGAATTGCCGAAACCGAGAAATATGCGCATGTCACGTTCTTCTTCAACGGCGGGGAAGAGGCGGTTTTCCCTGGTGAAGAGCGTATTCTCGTGCCGTCGCCGAAGGTCGCGACATATGATTTGCAGCCGGAAATGTCCGCGCCTGCCGTCACGGACAAGCTGGTCGCTGCCATTGCATCCGGCCAGTTCGACCTCATCGTCGTCAATTATGCCAATACCGACATGGTCGGTCATACCGGCGATCTGAACGCCGCGATACAGGCGGTTCAGGCGGTCGATACGTGCCTGGGGCGGCTGACGGAGGCGGTGCGCTCTGCCGGCGGTATGATGCTGGTGACCGCCGATCACGGTAACGCCGAGATGATGGTCGATGACGAAAGTGGTGAAGCCTATACCGCGCATACGACCAACCCGGTACCGATCATCGTGTTCGGCGATGCCGTTTCGGTTGCGGGAATCCGCAATGGTGGATTGGGTGATGTGGCGCCGACACTGCTGGACCTGATGGCCATTACGCAACCGAAGGAGATGACAGGGCATTCCCTGATCAAGCGAGCCGGAGAGGCTCGTGCGGCTGAATAAAACGGCATCTAAAGCAGCACAGGCATTCCTGCTTGTCGCTATCCTGTCAGGCGTGACGGGGGCCAATACCGCTGAAAAGCCGGCGCAAGAGCTGGAGAAGGTTGAAGAGCAGATCAGCCGGGAAACGGATCGACAGAAAGCGCTGGAAGAGCGCAGCCGGAAACTGGCACTGGAGACTGCTCTGTTACGGCGCGAGATGATTGAAGCGGCGCAAGGTGCCCAGGAAAAAGAAGGCCTGTTGACCCATCTGGAAGCGCAACTGGCCAATCTGGTGGAGGACGCAACGCTGCGTGAGGAGGCCCTGGCTGTCGAGCGGCGGCAGCTTGCCGGCACGCTGGGCGCGCTGGCCCGACTGTCGCGGAATGCGCCTCAGGCGGTGATGTTCTCCCGGGGGACCCCGTCCGATATGGTTCGCAGCGCCCTGCTGTTGCGGATTGCCGTGCCGCGCATGGGGGAACGCGTGGAAGAGCTGTCCAGCGAAATTGAAACGCTGGTACTGGTAAAGCGTGACATCGCGGGAAAGTTACTGACCCTGCGCAAGACAGGCGATGCGCTGGATAATGAGCGCGCAAGGCTGCGGCGTTTGCTGGATCGAAAGAACGCCTTGCGTCGCGATACGGATGCGGCATATCGGGAAAACGCAGAGAAGGTACGTGCGCTTGCCGCAAAAGCCCGGGACATGAAGGAGCTCATGGCACGGCTTCAAACGCCGGCCCCGTCACCACGGCCACCGCGAGTTGCATCGCGTCCCGAAGCGCCGGTGCAACAGGAAGCGGCGTTACCGCCGGATTCGGGCGGCAATACGGGGGAGCCGCCTGGCGGACTCCGGGAGTTTCCCGAAAATGGACCCGTGACGTTGCCTGTCGCGGGACAGATTGTCGGGCGATACGGCGAGTCGCTGGATTTTGGCAATACGGCGCGCGGCGTCCGGCTGGAGGCACGGCCCGAGGCGCAGGTTGTGGCACCCTTCGATGGTAAAGTTGTTTTTGCCGGCCCGTTTCGCAATTATGGCCAAATTCTGATCATCGAGCATCGGGGCGGCTATCATACGTTGCTGGCCGGGTTAGGGCGGATTGATTCAAATGCGGGTCAATGGGTTCTTGCCGGAGAGCCAATTGGTGCAATGGGCACTCGAAATAATGGCCAGCCAACACTATATTTGGAGCTTCGACGGAATGGTCAACCGATCAACCCATTGCCGTGGCTAGCGGCTGGTAAACAAAAGGTGCGTGGATGAAATCGATATTTGGCAAAACGATTCTGGCCGTAGGGGTCGTAGCGTGTTTTGTATCCGCGCCGGTACTCGCCGCTGCGCCGGAAAAAACCGATAAGACGGAAATTTATCGGTTACTCGAACTGTTCGGGGACGTATTCGAACGTGTCCGCGCATCTTACGTCGAAGAGGTCTCCGACAAGGAACTGGTCGAGGCCGCGATCCAGGGCATGTTGCAAAGCCTGGACCCGCATTCCAGCTACCTGAACAAGAAGACGTTCAGCGATATGCAGGTTCAGACCAAGGGCGAATTCGGCGGTCTGGGGATCGAGGTGACGATGGAAGGCGGTTACGTCAAAGTCGTTTCGCCGATTGATGATACGCCCGCATTCAAAGCCGGGCTCGAGCCGGGCGACCTGATTTCGCAAATTGATGGTGTTACGGTCCAGGGCCTTAACCTGAGCCAGGCCGTTGAAAAAATGCGCGGGCGGGTCGGAACGGAGATCAAGCTGCTTATCCTGCGCAAGGATACAGAGCCCTTCGATGTAACGATCACACGCGACAATATCCGTATCAAATCCGTGCGCTATCGTGCGGAAGGCGATATTGGCTACATCCGCATTACCAGTTTCAGTCAACAGACCGATACAGGCGTGCAGGACGCGTTCGCCAAACTGAACGAGGAAATCGGGGCCGACAAGATTCGCGGCTATGTCCTTGATTTGCGGAACAATCCTGGTGGCCTGCTGGATCAGGCCGTCTCTGTTTCCGACGATTTCCTGGAACGAGGTGAAATCGTCTCGACGCGTGGTCGAGTCGAGGACAATGCCCAGCGATTTAATGCACGGGCCGGCGATCTTGCCAAGGGGCTGCCGATTGTTGTGCTGATCAATGGAGGATCTGCTTCGGCGTCGGAGATCGTTGCCGGTGCGCTGCAGGATCACAAACGCGCGATCATCCTGGGGACCAAGAGTTTCGGCAAAGGGTCCGTACAGACCATTATCCCGCTGGGCGCCAGCGGCGCGATGAAGCTCACGACGCAGCGCTACTATACGCCGTCGGGCCGGTCTATTCAGGCGAAGGGGATCGAGCCGGATATTGAGGTGGCTCAATCGAAGGTCGAACCGCTGACCAAGCGTCCCGGGCGCTCGGAAAAGGACCTGCTGGGATCGCTGCGGAATGAAGAGGAAAGCAAGCCTGCAGAGATCAAGGAAGAGACGTCAGAGACTGAAACGTCTGAACGGCCTTTCGATTATCAGCTGGTCAGAGCGATTGACCTGCTGCACGGCATATCGTTATACCGCGAGCATTCCGCCAATTAACTGCTGAGGGTGAGACGCTCTGGTCAGTCTGTCGCTCAAGCTGCCGTCACTGCCGAAAATTCCCTTTCCGCTTCCCTGGAAGCGGAAAGGGGAAGATGCGTCTGCATTAGCGGAATCAGACGAATTCTCCGACGTTGATGATTACCTGAAGCCGGGCGAATTTCAGGAGCGATTGCCCCTGTACGCACTTTTCGCCGTCGCCGGCATATTGGTCGCTGCGTTAATCGGCATCTTTCTGTGGCTCGAATTCTCGTCGGATGCGGTTACAGACGAAATGCGGGCCGTTCGGCCGCAGGTGAATGTCCGAATGCTTTCACCGGCGCGGTCCGGACATGACGATTCCGCCGCGAAGGAGACGGAGCATGATTCCGCCGCGTCCGCGCCGAAATCTTCCTCCAAAGACCGCGTACCCCAGATTCCCGATTCGGCCAGCGCATCGCCGACGGTTCTGCATCCGCATCCGGACCCGCAACTGGTTGAGAAAACCGATATCGGCCTTCTGCCGGTTATCGGCAAGGATGGTCGCCAGCCCTGGCGCGTCTATTCCCGGCCATTCAATGCCCTTGAAAAACGGCCTCGCGTCGCAATCGTCATGATTGGACTCGGGGTGTCCTTCAACGCCACGGAAAGTGCCGTTGCGGAATTGCCCGGTGAAGTCACGTTGGCCTTTTCAGAAAAACTGAATGAATGGATCGATGCCGCGCGCGGGGCCGGGCACGAGGTGCTTATCAATGTTCCGATGGAACCCCGTGGATATCCTCGGAACGATCCGGGGCCGTTCGGCCTGATGACCGGCTTGCGGCCGGATGAAAACAAGCGCCGGCTGGACTGGATTTTGAGCCGAATGACGGGATATGTCGGTGTAACGAACCTGCTGGGCGATCGCTTTGCCGGAAACAAGGTCGCAGTACAGCCTGTGCTGCGTGAACTGGCGCGAAGGGGGTTGATGTTTGTGGATACTGTGGAACCGAACATCAGTACGGTTCCCTCCATTGCGCCGGGCATAAAACTACCCCTGGCCGTCAGCAGCAAGGTGGTGGACCAGGTGGCCAGCCGCGCCAATATCGAACAGGAGCTGTCGGTGGTCGAACGCATTGCGAAAACGCAGGGCAATGCCGTTGTGATTGCGCGCCCGTATCCCGTTACGGTGCGCTTGCTCAAACGCTGGGCGGCCGGTCTTGGCGAGAAGGGGCTGGCGCTGGCACCGATATCCGCAGTCGCAAACCGTCAGGAACTGAAATGACTGGCCCCGGGGCGGACGATATTGACAACAGGCCATACCGGCAGTGCGTCGGCGTCATGCTGATCAATCGATCCGGCCTGGTATTTGTCGGCGACCGGGTCAATACGAATTCCCAGGACTGGCAGATGCCGCAGGGGGGAATCGAAAAGGGGGAAACCCCGCATATCGCGGCATTCCGTGAACTTGAAGAAGAAACCGGTACGGACAAGGCGGAAATTATCGGCGAAATTCCGCGCTGGATTTCCTATGACCTGCCATCGGATATTTCGCGGCGTGTCTGGGGCGGGCGATACCGGGGGCAGATGCAACGCTGGTTCGCCATGCGGTTCAATGGTGAAGATAACGATATTTGTCTGGACCGGCACATTGCAGAATTCAGCGCCTGGCGCTGGGTGCCGATCGGTACGGTCTGTGACCTGATCATTCCGTTCAAGCAAAAGGTTTACAATGAGGTTGTGCGTGAGTTTACGCCCCTGACCGAACATCATGCCGCCGGGAAAACAGCGTAGCGGTTGTTGCGCGGTTTTGTGAAATGGCAATTAATTGACTCTTTACGCCTGTTTTTATAGAATTTGAGGGAATATTGTCCTTAACTGCGCCCCGAATGGGTGATGTTTATAGGGCGGACTTTGACGAAATTCTGAACCGTGATTTCGTCAGCGCGTTTGAGAGTGAGAAACGCAGAGCGCAGGTTTTGCCGTGTTATCTGTAGCAAACGTCGTCAACATTTCCCAGGTCGTGCCATTTCGTGGCGCGACTGGTAGCGACTCCCTGTCGTCGCCAGATGTCGGTGCCCTGGTTCGCGACACATCTCGCATTGCTGTTCCGCCGTTGGAAGCACCGGTGTCCCGTTTGGCGCCGGAATCTGTCGCCGGAATCCAGGAGGAACCTGCCGAAGAGGATGCAGGGGCGGGGCAGTCGCCAGAGACGGAGCCGGCGACGGCCGGCCGCGAGAGTTCGTCGGAAGAGGATGCGCAGGGCCTGACAGAAGCGGAACGGCGCCAGGTTGAAAAGCTGAAGCAGCGGGACCGCGAGGTGCGTGAGCATGAGCGTGCCCATGCGACGGCTGGCGGCTCGATTGCCGGGTCGCCTTCTTTTACCTTTGTTTCCGGACCTGATGGCAAGCAGTATGCCGTAGGCGGTGAGGTATCGATTGATGTCAGTCCGGTGCCCGGTAACCCGCAGGCGACTATCCGCAAGATGGAACAGGTGAAGCGGGCCGCATTGGCGCCGGCGAATCCGTCTGGTCAGGACAGGCGTGTTGCATCACAAGCGGATGCCGCTATCGTCAAGGCAAAGCAGGAGTTGGCCGCGGAGCGCCGTGAGGATCAGGAAAGTCAAAGTGCCGGCGTGTCAGGAGCGGATGAGTCCGAAAACAGCATTGGCCGCCAGGACCCTGTTTTTGATCCACAGAGGCGGTTTCGACAACCTGTTGGGGGCGCCGGAATTCCCCTGGGGTCCGGTCTGGCGGGTAGCGGAGAGCTCAAGACAAATGTTGGGCTTACAAATCCCGGCGATCTGCTGAATATGATCGCCTGAAGGACAGAGAACCTGTTTTCTAATGCGCGCCCGAGTAGCTGGGAGAATCCAGCGCTTGCAGCTTGGCTTCCGCAACCTCCAGTGAAGCGATAGCAGCTTCGTCGTTGGCCGCGCTCGCATCTTCGCGCAGGTCGCGCAATTCCTGTTCCAGTGCGGCGCGGTCGATATCTTCCAGTTTAACGGCGCCTTCTGCCAGAATCGTACAGCGTTCTGTCGTCACTTCGGCAAAGCCACCGGCAATGAAGAAGCGCTGTGCGACACTGCCGCCTTCGAAAACGGCAAGCGTTCCGGGGCGGATGGTCGAAATCAGCGGTGCATGACCCGGTAAAACACCAAAATCACCTTCTTCGCCGGGGATGACGACCATTTCAACCGCCTGCGTCATCAGCAGGCTTTCCGGCGAAACGAGTTCAAGTTCCAGGGTCTCGGCCATTACGTTCCGCTCCGTTTACCAGTCAAACCTTACGCGGCTTCCGCAGCCATGCGCTTGGCTTTCTCGACGGCTTCCTCGATCGGCCCGCACATGTAGAACGCGGCCTCCGGCAGGTCGTCGTAATCGCCGTTCAGGATTCCCTTGAAGCCCTTGATCGTGTCTTCCAGTTCGACGAACTTGCCCGGCGAACCGGTGAAGACTTCGGCGACATGGAAAGGCTGTGACAGGAAGCGCTGGATCTTCCGCGCCCGGGTAACGGTCATCTTGTCGTCTTCCGACAATTCGTCCATGCCCAGAATGGCGATGATTTCCTGCAGGGACTTGTAGCTCTGCAGGATTTCCTGAAGCTGACGGGCGACGTCGTAATGTTCCTGCCCGACAACGCCGGGTTCCATGATGCGGCTGGTCGAATCCAGCGGATCCACCGCCGGGTAGATGCCGAGTTCGGCAATCGACCGGGAGAGCACCGTCGTGGCGTCAAGATGGGCGAAGGTCGTGGCAGGCGCCGGATCGGTCAAGTCATCGGCGGGGACGTAAATCGCCTGGACCGAGGTGATGGATCCCTTGGTTGTCGTCGTGATCCGTTCCTGCATGTTGCCCATATCGGTACCCAGGGTCGGCTGATAGCCCACCGCGGAGGGGATACGGCCCAGCAATGCGGACACTTCGGAACCGGCCTGCGTGAAGCGGAAGATGTTATCGACAAAGAACAGCACGTCCTGGCCTTCTTCATCGCGGAAGTACTCGGCGAGTGTCAGACCGGACAGGCCGATACGGGCACGCGCACCCGGCGGCTCGTTCATCTGGCCGTAAACCAAGGCCGCTTTGGAATCGCCGTCCGGGTTGATAACGCC